>NZ_JMDX01000252.1:0-7755 GCF_000935845.1 Paenibacillus sp. E194 | reverse complement strand
ACAATTCATGTCGGTATTGGCCGACACGATTATGAAGTTGGATCAAATAGGGAGCTAGAGAAAGAAGGGGCGTAACATGAACTGTTCGCGGGATCTGGTCATCATCGGCGGGGAATAACGGGTTTGTCCGCTGCCTACTACGCGGCAAAGAAGGCGGAAGAGAACGGACGAGCACTGAATATAACTATCATTGAGCAAGCAACACGGCTTGGAGGCAAGATCGAGACCTTGCGCAAGGATGGATGTGTTATCGAGAAGGGACCGGATTCCTTTCTCGCCCGTAAGATGCCGATGATCGATTTAGCACGCGATCTCGGACTGGAGACGGAGCTTGTAGCTACGAATCCACATGCCAAGAAGACATACATTGTAAGGCGGGGGGTTATGCATCGCATGCCGCCAGGCCTTATACTCGGAATTCCTACTGAGCTTACTCCATTTGCGAAGACAGGCCTTATTTCTGTCATGGGCAAACTGCGAGCATTAATGGATTTGTTCAAGAAGCCGCGTATGTCGACTGAGGATGAGTCGCTAGGCTCATTCTTGGAGCGGCGATTAGGTCATGAAGTGATGGAGCACATTGCGGAGCCGCTGCTTGCCGGCATCTATGCAGGGGATATGAGCAAGTTGAGCTTGCAGCAGACGTTCCCGCAATTTGCCGAAGTAGAACGGAAGTATGGGAGTCTTATAAAGGGGATGATGGCAAGCCGCAAGGCTGGACAGAATCTTCCTGGATTGCCGGATGTGGCAAGAGGCTCCACCTTCTTAACGTTCCGCAGCGGGCTAACTTCACTTGTTGAACGCTTGGAGGATGTGCTTCAAGAATTGAAGGTGAATGTTCAATTGGGCGTGAGCGCTGACCGATTCGAGAAAATGGAAGATGGCCGCTATCGCATCCACCTTCATGATGGGAGCCAGCTAGAGACGTCCTCAATCGTGGTGACAACACCATCGTACCATGCTTCCACCTTCTTAGAGGGACATGTGGATACATCTGCACTGCGGGCGATTGAACATGTATCGGTTGCCAATGTTGTCAGTGTATTCGAACGCAGTGTGGTGACGAAGCCGCTGGATGGAACTGGCTTCCTCATTTCACGGAAAGAGAAGCGAGCCATAACGGCTTGCACGTGGACATCGATCAAGTGGCCCCATACTTCAAGAGGGGATAAGCTTATCGTTCGATGCTACATTGGGCGATCGGGAGATGAGGAGCGTGTCGACTGGCCGGATGAAGCGCTGAAGCGCACGGTTCGCAAGGAATTGCGAGACCTTATGGGAATTACATCCGAGCCGGAGTTCGTGGAGATTACGAGACTGAAGCACTCGATGCCGCAATACCCGGTAGGACATGTGCAGGCGATTCAGAAGCTGCGCGCGTCAGTTGGCACTCAACTGCCAGGTGTATTACTTGCGGGTCAACCCTATGAAGGGGTTGGCATGCCAGACTGTATTCACAGCGGGCGAATGGCGGGTGAACAGTCCGTTGCAATCTTAGCTGAGGCTGCTTCAGAGAACGGCATGCCGACAGCATGTGCGAGCAGCATGGCCTGAACGCTTGCAGAAGCTTGCAGTTCCTGACATACTGCCATGATAAAATGAGTGCGATATCGTTCGTATATAAATAGATCGTGATAATCAGGAGGTCGTGTATGAACACGGCCTCTTTTTTGTATTGTTCATGCGGTGCAAATTGGTGTAAAAAGATAGATGTCTGCCCATACAGGCTGACTAACATCTGCTGGAACTGGCACTGGTTGGACATAGAATGCAGTTCATTCGTCCTCGTTTGGGTATAGGCAGAGTAGAGGGAGTTGAAATGCTTCTTTGCCGAGGCTATCATACCCTTGTTATAATGGAATTAGCATGTATTGGATCTAACCATACAAAAAATGAACCATACGAAGGAGGGCTTATGGAGCTATCAAGAACGGAACGTCACAAGCAGCAGCGAGAGCAGCGTCAGAACAGGAAGCGGAAAGCTGTATGGGGATACAGTGTTCTAGGTATCATCATCATTGCAGCGGCGCTGTTTGCATGGCAGGGGAAGTTGTTCGATTTGGGTGGAACGGAAGCGCAGGATGGAATAACAGCTCCTGTCGGAGATAAGTCAGGGACAGGCGGACAAGATCAGACCGCAGAAGGTGCGGATGACTCGAAGGATTCTAAGGACGCCAATGCGGATGATGAAACAGCAGTGCCGGATGATAAGAAGGAGGCGACAGTTCGTCTAGCCTTCGTAGGTGACATGATGATGTCAGGTCGCGTTGAGGATGTTGTGAAGGATAAAGGGTATGACTTCCCTTATTATTATGCGAAGTCACTGCTGCAGGATGCGGATCTTGCGATTGGAAATTTGGAGACGCCGCTCACGACTGGTGGTTCTCCAGCAGATAACAAACTGTTTGTATACAAATCGTCTCCGAAGATGGCACAGGCAATGGCTGAGGCGGGAATCGATATTGTCAATTTGGCCAATAATCATTCGATGGATCAAGGTGAAGAAGGGCTGCTTGATACCTTTAAAGCATTGAAATCTGCTAACATTGCTTACATAGGAGCTGGAAGCAATTCCAAAGAAGCCTATACGCCGCATATCGTAGAGCGCAATGGCATTACATTGGCATTCTTGGGACTTAGTCGAGTCATACCGGACGATACCTGGTATGCATGGAAGAACAAGCCTGGAGTAGCGACAACCTATGAAGGGACGAAGGAGCGGGCGGCAGAAGCAATCAAGTCCGCCAAGAAGGAAGCGGATATTGTTGTCGTGATTGCGCATTGGGGAGAAGAACGGACGGACGAGCCGAATGCGAAGCAGAAGGAGCTGGCGAAGCTGTTCGTGGATTCCGGAGCAGACCTCATCGTTGGCGGCCATCCCCATGTCGTGCAGGGCTTCGAGCAGCAAAAAAACAGCTGGATTGCATACTCAATGGGCAACTTTATTTTTACGCAAGCAGAAAACCCAAAAACCTGGGAAACGATGGCGCTTCAAGCGGAATGCAAGAAGGATGGGAAGTGCGAGCTTAAGATGACCCCGTTCTTTACAAACGTAGGGCAAGCTATTCCACTCGAAGGTGAACGAGGGCAGAAGCTAATGAAGCGGGTGCAGGAAATATCCCCGGGCGTCCAGATCGATCAGGGCGGGAACATTCGGAAGAAATCATAGCTTATACTTATCATAATGAATGGCATATGAAGTGGGGGAGAAACGGATGAACATGAATTCAGTAAAGTCGCAATTTACAGGAGAGATAGATCCTTCTAATATTCGTAATGTGTATTGCATTGGCCGTAATTACCGCATGCATGCTGCCGAGCTTGGCAACGAGGTTCCGCATGAGCCAATGGTATTTATGAAGCCATCTCATGCGGTTCATTGCGTAGCAGAGGGGACACTTCTGCCCCTTCCGCTGCATCTGGGAGCCGTTCACCATGAGGTAGAGCTTGTCCTGCATATCGGAACAACCGTGCAGCCAGGCATGACTGCAGATGAGGCAGTTGACGGCTATGCGCTGGGCATTGATTTTACGCTGCGTGATGTTCAGGATGTGTTGAAGCGCAAGGGTCATCCGTGGATGGCGGCGAAGGGGGTGCTGCATTCTGCCCCGATTACACACTTCCTTTTGTATCCAGGAACTGAGGCATTGCTCGATTCGCCATTCAGCCTTCTACGCAATGGCGAGGCCGTTCAATCCGGTACAGCACGGGACATGCTGTTCTCTATCGATGTGCTTATCAACTACATTGCCGAGCATTATGGGCTTGGTGCAGGCGACATCATCTTCACAGGCACACCAGCCGGTGTAGGACCGATAGAAGAGCATGATGAATTGGTGCTTAAGCTTGGTGAAGAATCGGTTGGCAGCTGTCGCATTACAGCCAAGCCTCCTGTTGAGCGGTGATGGTATGGTAGAACGTAAGGAGGGCTACAATGCTCCATCGTTGGATTGAACTCGGGCTTAGCATCAATCCGTGGTTGATCGGATTTATCGGCAGCGCTGCTGTAGCAGGAGCAGCCCTGTGGAAGCGTTCGCTAACACGATCCGGGGCTGCGGCAGCAGTGATCATGGGTACGATCTATTATAGCTGCGGTGATCTTGTCTGGTTTGGCTTGCTGCTTACTTTCTTCATATCATCGACCTTCTGGTCGAAATGGAAGAAGCGGAAGAAGGCTCATCTGGATCAGATTTATGAGAAGACAGGCGAGCGTGATGCTGGACAAGTATTCGCGAATGGTGGAATTGGGATGCTGCTATGCATCGTCAATTTCATTTGGCCGAGTCCCTATTGGCTGTGGCTGTTCATTGGGGTAATGGCGACCGTGAATGCAGATACATGGGCAACCGAGATTGGCAGCCTGAGCCGTCAATTACCACGCTCACTGTTAAGTGGCAAGCAAGTCGAAGCGGGTACATCAGGGGCGATATCACTCCTCGGAACCCTGGCGTCGGTTGCAGGCGCGTTTACGATTGGAATGGCGGCAATGTGCTTGATGATCCTGCAGCATGCAATCATAGGCCAAGAGCCTGTTGAAGGATTGAATTGGACCTTATTCCTGATTGTCATTGTCGCAGCATCATTTGGCGGTACTGCAGGCGCATTAGTCGATTCACTGCTCGGGGCAACTATCCAAGCAGGATATCAATGTAGTACTTGTGGGGTATCGACTGAGCGGCTTATGCACTGCGGTGCAGCAACCAAGCACATTCGCGGCCTATCCTGGTTAAATAATGATAACGTGAACTTGCTTGCTTCTTGTACCGGCGGGCTGATGTCTATTGTTGTTATTCTGCTGTTATAGGCGAAAAGAGTTGATCAATTGTCATGCAATTGAAATCGACAACATTCCTGTCTCATGTTATAGTCGAAGCAGAATGTAAGTAACCATGGCAGCAGCGTACAAGGAGGTGAACCGAGTGAGTTATGGACAGGGTGACAAGCTGCAGTTAATTATGGACGCGGCTTATGAACTCTTCGGTTCGAATGGTTTTTATGAAACGAAAATGTCGGATATAGCTGACAAGGCAGGCATTGCCAAAGGAACGCTATATTTATATTTCGAGAGCAAAGAGCAGCTGTTTACCTTAATGATGATGCAAGGCTTTGAGCAATTTCTGCAAGAGTTGGATCAGGGGCTTCTTGAGCGGGACTCCTTGGAGGGAAGTCTAGGTTTCGTTGCCGAGCATCATTTGGAATATTATTATAATCGCAGGGAGTATACGAAGTTGTTCTTCAAGGCGCCAAATAAGGATCCGGAAATGATGGAGGCGCTGTGCAACTTCATGAAGAGTTATGTACAGCGAATCGCAAGCTCGATGGAGGATTTCAATTTGCCAGATCCTCTCCTTCATGCCAAATCATTTATCGGTATGCTCGATATGCTCAAGATGGATATTTTATTTAATCCGACCTTCTCTAACCATGATTTGCGGCAGCGGATTCAGTTCGCATCTGAGTTGTTTGTGAATGGCTGTAAGCAGGGCATACCGCTCTAGCAGCTTCATACCTAATCGCGTGCAAGGGGGGAACCGAAGGTTCTCCTCTTTCGATGATGGGAGCGAAGATAGGCAGATTGATGATCTGCACTAAGTACTGTTGACAGCTATTTGCAATCTGGATAGATAGAATGTGTCTATGGGTTAGGATAAAAGGTTATAAGGGGATGAAGTAAAGCGAGCCTAGTTCGCTTGCAGCTTCACCTTCGTTATAGATGGCCGACGCTTGATTGGAGGAACGGAATTTATGCATGTAATGACGATTGAACAACTAAGTAAAAGTTACGGGGACAAAACTTTATTTAAAGACGTATCATTCGGAATCGAAGAAGGGGACCGATTCGGAATTGTTGGGGTAAATGGGACGGGTAAATCCACATTCCTTCGTACGATTATGGGATTAGAGCCCATCGAGGAAGGCAAGATCATGGTTGGTAGCCGCGTTCGGGTTCAATTTGTGCCACAGGAGCCGGAATATGATCCTAACGCAACTATATTGGATCAGGTGATGGGCGGGGATGCCCCAGAAATGGTTGCAATCCGGACGTATACCGCGTGCTTGGAAGCGGCATCCTCCCAGCCGAATGATGAGCAAGTACAGCAGCGCTTGGTGCGCGCGAGTGACGACATGGATCGCCTCCAGGCATGGCAGCTTGAGAGCGATGCGAAGACGATCCTGTCCCGTCTGGGAATTCAGCGCTTCGATGCCCGAATGGGCGATCTCTCAGGTGGTCAGCGTAAGCGTGTGGCACTTGCGTCAGCACTTATTCATCCTTCGGATCTTTTGATGCTGGACGAACCTACGAACCATATTGATAATGAGACCGTAGCGTGGTTGGAAACATTGCTTCAGAAGCGCAGCGGTGCATTGATTATGATTACGCATGATCGCTACTTCCTCGATCGCGTCGCGAATCGCATGATCGAATTAGATCAAGGACGTGCGTATTTCTATGAAGCGAATTATACGCGTTTCCTTGAATTGAAGGCAGATCGTGAGGCGCGTGAAGCAGCCTCGGAGGATAAGCGTCAGAATTTGCTCCGTAATGAGCTGGCATGGATTCGGCGCGGGGCACAGGCTCGGTCGACGAAGCAGAAGGCGAGAATTCAGCGCTTCGAGGAATTACAGGCCGATAACCCTGCTGCGAAGAACGGTCAAGTGGAGATATCTGCGATGTCTGCACGGCTAGGGAGGAAGATCATGGAGATTGAGTCTCTGGGATGTTCGATTGATGGACGGGAGCTGTTCAAGGATCTCAGCTACATCGCAGTTCCAGAGGATCGCATTGGTATCATAGGGCCAAATGGAAGCGGCAAGTCGACATTGCTTCGTGTCATTGCAGGCATGCGCGAACCGCAGCAAGGGACAATTGTGCTCGGCCCTACGGTTCGGATTGGATTCTTTACACAAGAACATGAAGAGATGGATGAATCCCTTCGTGTCATCGAATATATACGTGAGGGAGCAGAGACCGTGCAAACCGCCGAGGGGTATACCGTAACGGCTGCACAAATGCTCGAACGGTTCATGTTCAGTCCTACGATGCAATGGACATTGATTGGCAAGCTGTCCGGTGGTGAGAAGCGACGCCTTCAACTGCTTCGTATCTTGATGGAAGCGCCGAATGTGCTGCTCCTTGACGAGCCTACGAATGATTTGGATGTACAGACACTTGCTGTTCTGGAGCAGTACTTGGATGATTTCCCTGGGGTTGTTATTACGGTATCTCATGATCGTTACTTCTTAGATCGAGTGGCAGAACGTATTTGGTCGTTTGAGAACGGTCATGTCTCCCAGCATGTTGGCAATTACTCCGAATATATGGAATGGAGAGCTAAGCATGCACAAGCGGCGAATACAGAAGGCGGCATGTCCTCAGTGAAGACAGCAACTGCTGCAGAGCCAGCGGGCCGATCGGAGCGCAAGCCTAAGCTCAAGATGTCATACAAGGAAGAGCGGGAGTATGAACAGATTGAGGAACGAATCATGGAAGCGGAAAGCAATATTGAACGTATTCAGCAAGATATGGAACAAGCGTTCAATGATTCGGTACGCTTGCAGGAGCTGATGAAGGAAGATGCGGAGGCTCAGAAGCTCTTGGAGCATTTAATGGAGCGATGGACCTATTTAAGCGAGCTAGCGGAGCAAATCGAGGCCGAGAAGTCGAAATAATGCTGCTGGTTCGAGTGAACTTGAATACATCATAGTTCATCGATGAATACAGCGATTGAACAACTACGATGGGAATATCAGCGG
>NZ_JMDX01000251.1:0-7800 GCF_000935845.1 Paenibacillus sp. E194 | reverse complement strand
AGGTTTGGCGCATGCGTGGAAGCAGGCATACCGGTTGGATGCGTTCCGGGTGAGCTTGCTGCAATTGGCGAGCTTCTCGTTTGACGTATTTGCAGGAGATATGGCGCGGACGCTGTTGTGGGGAGGACAGATGGTCATCTGTCCAAGCGACATCAGAATGGATCCAGCGCCACTGTACGAGCGGATCCGAGAGTATGGCATCAACATCTTGGAGTCGACGCCAGCGCTGGTATTGCCGTTAATGCAGTATATCGAGGAGAACGATCTCGACATAAGCGGGATGAAGCTGCTCATTCTCGGCTCGGATGTCTGCCCAGCCGGGGAATTCCGGAAGCTGGTTCGCCGTTTCGGATCGTCGATGCGCATTCTGAACAGCTACGGGGTTACCGAAGCGTGCATCGATTCCAGCTTTTATGAAGAAGAAGCAGAAGTGGAAGCAGCGGAGAGAAGCCGCGGGAATGTTCCGATAGGCCGTCCGTTGCCGCATGTCCGTATGTACGTGGTCAATGAACGGATGCAACTGCAGCCGATCGGAGTGCCGGGGGAATTATGTATCGGCGGCATCGGGGTCGCCCGCGGGTATTTGGGTCGTCCGGAGCTGAACGCCGAGAGGTTCGTGGCGGATCCGTTCCAACCGGGCCAAATGATGTACCGGACAGGGGATACGTGCCGCTGGCTGGCGGACGGCAACCTCGAGTACGGAGGTCGTCGAGATCAGCAGGTGAAAATCCGAGGCTATCGGATGGAGCTGGGCGAGATCGAAGCCTGCTTGCAGCAGCAGTCGTCGGTGAAGGAAGGAGTCATCATTGCGCGGGAGGATGGACAGGGGGACGCATACTTGTGCGCCTACGTAGTAGCGGAAGGCGAACTGGACGCGGTGGAGCTGCGCCGTTGTATGGGGCAGCACCTGCCGGGCTACATGATTCCATCGTTCTTCGTGCCGCTGGAAGAGCTGCCGCTGACGCCAAACGGAAAGCTGGATCGGCGCGGACTGCCGTCGCCAGAAGGACAAGCGGTCAGCGGTGTGGAGTATGTGGCGCCGCGAACAGAGCTGGAAGCGAGACTGTGCGAGCTGTGGCAGCGCGTGCTTGGCGTAGAACGGGTCGGGGTGAAGGACAATTTCTTCGACCGGGGAGGCCATTCCTTGAAAGCGACGACGCTAGTGGCGCAGATGCACAAGGAACTGAACGTGAATGTGCCGCTGCGGACGATCTTCCAAACCTCGACGCTAGAGGAATTGGCGCAGGCGGTTGACGGGATGGATCGGCAGCTGTACGCCGCGATCGAGCCGGTGGAGGCGCGGGACTATTACCCGCTGTCCTCGGCGCAGAAGCGGATGTACATTCTGAATCAATTGGGCGGTGCGGAGATCAGTTACAACATGCCGATGGTCATGAAAATAGAAGGGGAGCTTGATTCAAATCGATTGGAATTCTCTTTTAAACGTCTCATCGAACGACATGAGTCGCTGAGAACTTCATTCGGCATGGTAAACGGAGAGCCTGTACAATTTGTACATGGACATGTGGAGTTTTCACTGGAAGTTATACAAGCATCCGACAGCCAGTTGAAAGAATATATCTCAACATTTATCCGGCCATTTGATTTGTATCAGGCACCGCTGTTCCGTGCTGTTTTGTTAACAGTCAATTCAACATATCACGTGCTTCTGTTTGATATGCACCATATTATATCGGATGCGGTTTCGATTGGGATATTTGTTGATGAGTTCAACCGAATTTATAACGGGGAAACTCTTTCAAATAGGGATATTCAGTACAAAGATTATGTGGTATGGCAACAAATGGGCCTGAAAAGTGAGGCTATGAGAGAACACGAAAAGTACTGGTTGAAGGAATTTACCGTCGATGTTCCTGAATTGAATTTGCCGACTGATCATCCTCGGTTGGCCGTAAAGGAACACAAAGGCGAGACGGTTCCATTTACGATTGAATCCGATATCGTCTACGAATTGCGCAAGCTGGCAGCAGATACAGGAGCGACAATGTACATGGTGCTTCTTGCCGCTTATTCGGCACTATTATTTAAATATTCGTCACAAGAGGACATCGTCATTGGTTCTCCGGTTGCCGGCCGCCCGCACGTCGACTTTGATAACATTATCGGTTTATTCGTCAACACGCTGGCAATGAGAACTTATCCGCAAGGGAATAAAACGTTCGCTTCATTTTTGGAGGAAGTAAAGGCTCAATCAATTAAAGCGTATGAGCACCAAGACTATCCGTTTGACAATCTGGTAGATAAATTGACCATTCGCAGGGAACTGAATCGAAATCCATTATTTGAAACGATGTTTATATTGCAAAATGAGGGAATTGAACCACCTTCCATTGGTCGATTGAAATGGGAGCCTTGGAAAGTGGACGATATCGTAACAAAATTCGATCTTACCTTGCAAGCCGCGGAAGCTGCGGATGAAATACAGTGTATCTTTGAATACCGTGCGGAGTTGTTTAAAAAACACTCTATTACACGACTGTCGAGCGACTTTATTCTCCTACTTAAGCAAGTTGTAGAAAACAGAGGCTTGGTACTGCAAGATATTGAGTTGGAACGGCTGAGCTCGCCAATTCACAGCAATAAAATTGCTGATCTAGATTTTGTTTTTTAATTATCTCTTCGTTTTGTGAAACACTATCATTTTTAGCGGAAGAGAGGGGAGGGAATTGATAGTTCCCTCCCCTGCTTCTAAAAAATCAGATCACGTTGTAGGTGGGGACGCGTTCATGAGTAAATATGAAAAGGAATTTCAATACTGGGATTCCTTTATAGATAGTGACGACGCACTAGTTTCGATTCCGTATGAACATACTTCTTTTCAATACGATTCCGGGCATATGGATAGCACATCCTTTTTAATTAGAAAAGATCTATCTGAGAGAATCATGACAATGGGCAAACGCTCCTATTACGGAGCATATTTGATTCTATTGACTGGAGTTCATTATTTACTTTACAGATATACCAGCAATAGAAGCATTATTACAGGAATTCCTGCCTTTAAAGAAGACAAAGTGGCTGATCAGGGTGTAAACGATATTTTATTTGTAAAAAGCAATTCCGAAGCCTCTACTTCATTTAAAGATTTGCTGCTGCAAATGAAAAACCAGTTGCAAGCAGTCAGTGAGCATCAAAATGTCCCACTATATGAGATTACGAAACGCCTGAATGTTCCGCATAATTCCAAGGGCCAGCCCATTATAAACACGATCGTAGACTTAGAGAACATACATAGCGACGAGTACCGGAATTCTGCCGAAACAAATATGCTGCTTCACTTTCAAGTGAACGAGGATGATTCAATTCAACTAAATGTCGTGTACAAAGCGGGCTTATATACGGAAGCGACAGCAAGTAGGATTTTTCGGAATTTAGAGCGTTTGCTAATGAAGGCTTTAGCTGAAGTCGATCAAGTCATGGATCATATCGAATTATTGTCCGAGTCGGAAAAGCTGCAACTGCTTCAATTTAATGAAACGAAGACGGACTATCCAGAGGATAAAACGATTCATGAGCTGTTCGAAGAACAAGTGGAGAAGACGCCGGAACAAACGGCGATCGTGTTCGACAAGCAACGATTAACATACCGTCAGTTGAACGATCAGGCCAACGGGCTGGCAAGAGAGCTTAGAGAACAGGGAGTTCGGCCGGATAAAATCGTGGGTATTATGGCGGAGCGATCACTGGAAATGGTTGTAGGCATTTTCGCAATATTGAAAGCAGGTGGAGCGTACCTGCCAATCGATCCAGGCTACCCAGAAGAGCGCGTTCGATACATTTTGGAAGACTCGGGAGCATTATTACTGCTGATTCAATCGCACCTGAAGGAACGGCTGCGAATGGAGGAGGCTCATCCGTTTCAGGCGGAAGAGGCTGTACGATTTGATGGTGCGGTATTGGAGTTGGTACTTCATCATCCGGCGAATGGAGAGGGGGCGACGGTTTGCTTGGAGGAGCTTCCGCTGAAGCCGAGACTGGCACCTCTACCGGAGATCGTGTCAAGAGCTCCGTCAGAAACCATCTCAGGCCCACATCATCTTGCCTATGTTATCTATACATCGGGATCGACGGGAAAGCCAAAGGGCGTCATGATCGAGCACCATTCTCTAGTAAACCGTCTGAAGTGGATGCAAAAGAGCTATCCGTTAAGCGGAATGGATGTCATTTTGCAGAAGACTCCGTTTACCTTTGACGTTTCGGTGTGGGAACTGTTCTGGTGGGCGCTGGAAGGAGCACAGCTTTGTCTGTTGGAACCAGGCGGGGAAAAAGATCCGGGTACAATAGTGGAGGCGGTTCGGGAACATCAAGTGACGACTATGCATTTTGTACCGTCGATGCTGCATGTATTTTTGGAACATATAGGGAACCGAGTGGAGAACGTAGGTTTGTCTACGTTAAAGCAAGTGTTCGCCAGCGGGGAAGCGCTGCAAGCTGCACATGTACAACGGTTCCATCAGTTGTTGGGTGAATCGCATGGAACGAAGCTGACGAATCTGTACGGTCCAACGGAAGCTACCATTGATGTGACTTATTTCGATTGCGATCCGGGAACCGAAGGGTCGTCCGTGCCGATCGGTAAGCCAATTGATAATACGCGAATGTATGTGCTGGACGAGCAAATGCGTATGCAGTCCATTGGAGTATCGGGCGAGTTGTATATCGCAGGAGTCGGTTTGGCCCGGGGTTATTTGAACCGTCCCGAGTTGACGGAAGAGAGATTTGTAGCCGATCCGTTTATTTCCGGCGAGCGAATGTACCGTACGGGAGACTTGGGCAGATGGCAACCGGACGGGAATATCGAATATTTGGGCCGGATCGACCATCAGGTGAAGATTCGCGGGTATCGAATTGAGCTGGGCGAAATAGAAGCGTGCTTACAGCAACATGAAACAGTGAAGGAAGCGGTAGTGATCGCGCGGCAAGATGCACAAGGCGATGCGTATCTGTGCGCCTATACGGTGATGGAAGGAAATCTGGATGCGGCGGAACTGAGCCGAATGTTAGGGGAGCAAGTGCCTAGCTACATGATTCCGTCCTTCTTCGTGCAGCTTGACCAGATGCCTTTGACGTCTAACGGTAAGCTGGATCGACGGGCGTTGCCGGAGCCTAAAGGGAACGCTGCTGCCGCAGCGGAGTACGTGGCGGCGCGAACAGATTTGGAAGCTCGATTGGCAGAGATTTGGCAGCGCGTGCTCAGCATGGAACGTATAGGCGTGAAAGATAACTTCTTTACCCTTGGCGGCCATTCGCTGAAAGCGGCAACGATTGTGGCGCAGATACATAAACAGTTACATATTAATGCACCGCTGGGAATCGTGTTCGAACACCCGACGGTGGAGTTGTTGGCCCAAGAGCTTGCCGGCATGGAGCAGCAGATTTTCGCCGCAATAGTACCGGCGGAAGCAAAAGAGTATTACCCGGTCTCTTCCGCGCAAAAGCGTATGTATATCCTGAACCAATTGGAAGGTGCCGAGCTTACTTATAATATGCCGGGAGTATACGCTGTGGAAGGTTCGCTTCATGTAGAACGGTTGGAGCAGGCATTTTTAAATCTGATTATGCGGCATGAATCTTTGCGAACCTCATTCAGAATGGTTAACGGGGAACCGATGCAGCATGTGCACGAACAAGTCCCGTTCGCGGTGGAAATGGAATCTTTGTCGGAGCAAGAACGTTCAGCGGATACGATGGAAGAACAAATTGCCGGTCGGGTGGAAGCGTTCGTGCGCCCGTTTGATCTGGAGCAAGCGCCGCTGTTGCGGGTGGGGCTTATCGAAGTGGCAGCCGAGCGTCATATCCTCTTGTTCGATATGCACCATATTATTTGCGATGGAATCTCGATGAATGTGCTGATGCAGGAATTTTCCAAATTGTATCGGGGAGAAAGCTTGCCGGAACTGCGGGTTCAATATAAAGATTATGCGGTGTGGCAGCAAGGGCTGACTCAAAGCAAGACGATGAAGAAGCAGGAAACGTTCTGGCTTGAAACGTTCGCAGATGAAATTCCAGTGCTGGAACTGCCGACGGATTATGCGCGCCCGGCGGTGCAGAGCTTTGAGGGGAACACTATTTATTTTGACATCAGCAAAATCGAAGCGGACGGGTTGCAGAAGATAGCCGCGGACACGGGAGCGACGATGTATATGGTGCTGCTGGCGGCGTATACAACGCTATTGTCCAAGTATACGGGTCAAGAGGACATCATCGTTGGCACGCCAATTGCCGGTCGTCCCCATGCGGATTTAGAGAATCTCATCGGGATGTTTGTTGGCACGTTAGCGCTGAGGAATTATCCGGCAGGAGACCTGACGTTCGTGGATTTCGTGCAGAATGTGAAGGCCAGCGCGCTGAAAGCGTTTGAGCATCAAGATTATCCGTTCGAAGAGTTGATTGAAAAGTTGGATTTGCGCAAGGATTTGAGCCGCAACCCGTTATTTGATGCGATGTTTGTTATGCAAAATATGGATCAATCGGATATTGAGATTGAAGGCATATGTTTTAATCCGTACCGTACCAAGGATAAAGAAGCTAAATTTGACCTAACTTTAAATGCAGTAGAAAAAGAAGGCGGTTTTGTCTTCGGTATTCAGTATCGCAAGTCGTTATTCTGCGAAGAAACGATGGAGCGATGGACGGGACATTTTAAGCGTTTGCTGCAAGTGGTAGCGGAACAACCGGAGCGGCGGCTATGTGAAATTGAAATATTGTCCGAGCAGGAGCGGCGCCAGATCGTATTTGAATTTAATGATACGTTTGTCGCATATCCGCAGAGGACGCTCCATTCTCTGGTAGAAGAGCAGGCAGAGAAGACGCCGGATCAAGTGGCGGTGGTATTCGGGGAACAACGGTTAACGTATCGCGAACTGAATGGGCGGGCCAACTGCTTGGCGCGGACGTTGATAGATCGGGGCGTACAGCCAAATGATGTCGTAAGCCTTATAACAGGACGCTCCTTGGAAATGATCATAGCCATCTTGGGGATATTGAAAGCCGGCGGCTCGTTTTTGCCGATTGATCCTGAATATCCGGAAGAGAGAATCCGATTTATCCTTTCTGACAGCAGTACAAAGATGTTGTTGATTAAAAAGGGGATTCATCTAAATGCTCCCGATTTCCATGGTAATACGATCATTTTGGATGAGCAAAAGCTGCAGAGTGAAGCCGGCAATCTGGTTTCTACCGCACAAAATCAAATTGCTTACATCATTTATACTTCCGGTACGACGGGAACGCCAAAGGGAGTATTAATTGAACATCAAGGGATCGTCAATACCGTGATGTGGAGACGCGACGAATATCGGTTATCGCAGCAAGATATCGTGCTTAACATTTTATCATTTGCTTTTGACGCATTTATTAGCACGTTATTTTCGGCGTTAATATCCGGAGCCCAATCGGTAATATTGCCTGACGGAGAAGCGCAAAATCCTGTTGCGATCAGTGCTTCCATCGCTAAACATTCTGTCACGCGTTTTGTTAGCGGACCAGCTTTGTTCTCTGTACTGATGGAGCATGCTTCATCAGAGGATTTACGCTCATTGATTACCGTTACATTAGGTGGCGAGCACTTATCCATAAAGATTGCGGAAAAAGTAAAGGATGCTTATCCTTGGATAGAATTAGTGAATGAATACGGCCCTACGGAAAACAGCGTAGTTAGTAGTTGTTTTAGACAATTGAACAATGCTGAGCTAATTACTGTGGGCAAACCGATATCAAACGTTCACTTGTATGTGATGAACCGTTACGGGCAACCGCAGCCGATTGGCGTTGCAGGGG
>NZ_JMDX01000250.1:0-7824 GCF_000935845.1 Paenibacillus sp. E194 | reverse complement strand
ATATAAATTAAGATATTGGTGATGGTTGTTAGTGCAAATCAGAATGAGAGACGAGCAACTGCTGAAGCGCAAGATTGGCAGGCTCATATTCAGGATAGAAGTTCAAGGCTGAACGATATGCTGACCATGCTTCTTGTGGCTGATTCAATTGCTCATAACATTGTCCTTTATAATAATAGGCGTGGAAGGTAGCGCTGCCGTGAAGGGTTAAATGATTCAGCTGTTTGTCGCCTAATGCAATACAATGGTCGAACGTTTCGAGTGCTTGTTCGTGTTTGCCCAGTTGGTGCAGGATGACACCCTTGTATAAATGAAGATCTACATAATCGGGGTAAAGCACTAATACTTTGTCAATGGCTGGCCAAGCTCCCTCTATACTTCCTGTCTCTAGTAGAATCGAATATTTCAGCTTATACACAAGCGATGGCGGCGTAAGTCCTTCGGAAAGGAATCTAACAATTGCCCAATTCACGTATTTAAAAGCAAAATCATACTGCTTCATACGCGAATATTCACTCGCTAAGTGATACTCCAGCCATGGATTTGGCTCTTTGTCTTCGATTGCTTTGAGCAATAAGGTTATATTGCGCTCGCTTTTGTTCTTGGCATAAGTTACATCATTCAAATAACCGTAATGGTACACTTTGACTGGCAATGTAGCGATTTGCGATTCATCTTGATCTGGCAGAACTTCATGAACATTCAATGTCTCGTGGATACTGAACTGGAACTTAAATCCCTTGTGATTACGAAAGAGGCGAGCATGCGCAATATGAAATGATTCATTCGCTTGAACAGTTGCTCCAATGTAATTAATTAAATGAATCGAGTAGATATCCTTGTCTAAGGAAGGAAGCAGCTTCTTCATTGTCTGACAATCATCCACATCCATTTCCTCATCAGCATCCATCCACATAATCCATTCACCTGTTGCCTGCTCTAATCCATAATTGCGTGCCAATGAAAAATGATCCTGCCATTCATGTCTAAGCACGGTTGCGCCGAACTCCTGGCATATTTCGATTGTACGATCCGTTGATCCTGTATCCACAACAATAATTTCATCTGCGATAGGCCTGATGCTCCGCAGGCAGCGAGCGATGACATCCTCTTCATTCCGTGCAATCATGCAGATGGATAACGTAGGTGATTGCAATCCATTCACTCCTCTTCGGCTTCGTATAAGATAAGTAACTGTATGCGACGCCTGAAATTGATATTCGGGTGACAAGGGGAATAAAAACGTTGTTCAGAATTTAGCATATGAGATAAACCCTCAGACATAGGATGAGTAACGTAAGTTGCAATGAGGTGCTTGCAAAGGAAAAGAGAGAGGTGAACAGTTTTGTCACAGGCTAATATTCCAAATATTACTCCCACTATTACGATTACCCTTGGCCAAACCGTAACGTTGCTTTTGGCTTCTATCGCTCTGGAAGAACTGGCTCTTGCTCACATCGTGAATGCAGAGGCAGAGAAAATTCAACTCGTTGTTGGTACACTTGCACCTGGTATCACTCCAGCGGCAACGGTTGCGGAATTGCTGGCAATTGACGAAAGTGTAAGAAAAACATTGCAAGATGTAATTAAGAAAGAAATGCTTCTTCAATTTAAGTTAGACAATATACTTAGCAGCTTCCCTGGATTGTAAACTACCTGCAGGTATAGTCATCTAAACTGTCAAGCATCTCGTTGCGCTTACATTTCTCCTGTGGAGTGGAACGATCTACAGGAGAATGTACTTTCTTTTTGCAAGAGGATCATGTTCAAGGGACAAACAAAGTTCGAAACTCAGCATGATGTATTTGTCTATGGCATAAAAATATGAGGTATCGAACTGTAAATGTCTGTGAGTAGCACCTCAATAAGGAGGATATGTATCATGTCCATGCCAAATGTTCCGGATATAAAACCGGAAATTATTCTGAAGCGAAAAGAAGTTGTGAACCTGCTGCTAACCTCAATCGCCCTTGAGGAAATTGGACTGTCTCATATTATCAATGCGGAAGGTGAAAAAATTCAGGCCATACTTAGAGATCGGGATGTATGCTTGTCCGAAGCGCTTCAAATTAATGAAAGTGTTGATCGCATGCTGAGAAACGTTGTGAAAAATCAGATTCTGTTGCACTTTAAGCTGGAAGATGTGATTCGACTTGAGAAGCAGCATGACTGTTTTGAGGATTGTGAAGAATAGCATTCCGCCATTATCCGGAGAGAGAGGAGGGAGAACATGAGCATTCAAAAAAATGATGATCATATTCCATCAATTGACGAGGCAGTTGCACATCTACTGCAATCGCTCTCTCTGGAAGAAGGTGCCCTTGGACAGCTGCTCCTTACCGAGGCAGAGAAAGCAAAGGCGTTCGTTGGCAAGGATAAGAACTTCCCAACTCATCCAACACCTAAGGAGATTGTGGATTACAACTCCTCTGTTGTACAAATTCTGGATTCAATGCTAATGGCGGAGTGGCTGCTGCTGAAGAAGCTGAATATGGTCGTACATATGGAATTCCAAGCACAAACAAGAGATCCTGCTGTCAAGACCAGCGCCCCGATCACAAAGCAGAATGATATAGGCGAAGAGCTGGATTCTGATTCAAACGAATTCGATTATTAATAGATGGATCGAGGTGGATGATGAATAAGACCTTTCAACCTTTGTCTCAAATGCTGCTAGCGGTGTTCCATCTCATCCACGGGTTGGATATTAGATGGGATCAGAAAAGTAAAGAATTGCACGTTCTACAAATCTTGTCTATGGTAGATACGCTACGGGAGCTTCACTTGTGTACGTATCGAAGGGTGCAAGTATATAAGCAGACCGTAATCGATACACATTCCGAACAATTGGAAGAGGATCAGATCAGGGAAGTGCTCGACACCGTGCATCGCACACAATTTCTGCTCGGTAGATGGAATCTTACGAATCGCCTGCTTGTCGAGCAGCTGCAAGAGCACTTACGTTATCTGGAAGACTATTATAAATCTTTCAATCAAGCCTTCAAACAAGCAAAGCCGGAACAGATAACGAAGGAAGTGAAGGAAGTCGTTCAGCCGATTCAAACTGTGAACCAGGTGTCGGAGGAAGTCGTTCAACCAATTCAAACTGTGAATCAGGTGTCGGAGGAAGTCGTTCAACCGATTCAAACTGTGAATCAGGTGTCGGAGGAAGTCGTTCAACCAATTCAAACTGTGAATCAGGTGTCGAAGGAAATCGTTCAACCGATTCAAACTGTGAATCAGGTGTCGAAGGAAATCGTTCAACCGATTCAAACTGTGAATCAGGTGCCGAAGGAAGTCGTTCAACCGGTTCAAACTGTGAATCAGGTGTCGAAGGAAGTCGTTCAACCGATTCAAACTGTGAATCAGGTGTCGAGTGCGTTAGATGCCGTCAAGGTTGGCGGTGCTGTGAAAAAGAGACGTCCATCAAGTCCTCCGTTTATGTCCAAAGATGTGCGTAAGCCTCGGCCTCAGACGAAACCAGTAAAAGTAAAGCTGCCAGTGGCGCCGCTCATTGTTACCCATCATCAGGTGGGCGGGGACATGATGTCGAATCAAAACAAGATTGTATCAAAAATAGGAAGCAGAATTTACTATAGAAAATAAACGCAACTTACCTCATTACAATGATGTGGAAAGGAGATTGCTTAATGGCAAAATTGAATCTCATTCGAATTGCGGGCTCCAGTTATTGTGCATCTGGACGCTGGGCCGTTGGCGTATACATGGATCCAAAGACCAAGTGTGCGGTACTCATTGATAGCGGTGCGAGTACAAGCGTGGCAAGAGAAGTTGATCATGCTGTCAAAGAGTATGGAGGCAAAATAACGGCAATTATTACAACACATGGGCATGAAGTGCAGTGTAGGGGAATCCATTATTTCAAGGATCAATATCCGAACATCAAAATATACAGCACGCATCAAACAGGGATGTACATGCAGCATATGCTCGACGAATCAGATGCTTCTCGTGGAGGCGACAGCATTAAGAGTGAGGATCATGAACGCAATCATTTGATCACTGACTATATTCCATATGAGGAGGGATCTTTCCAAGTAGGTGCCATCCAGCTGCAGATTGTTACACTGCCAGGACATTGTGCAGGCATGATTGGAGTGATTACACCGGATGATGTTGTATACTGCAGCGATGCATTGTTCGGGTATCATACTTTATCGAAGCAGAAGCTTCTTTACTATACAAATATTGCAGATGCCAAGACATCCATTCGCAAGTTGTTATCGTTAAGTTCCGAAGCGTATGTGCTGTATCATGGCGGATGCATCCGGAAATCGAAAATAATGGATTTGGCGAACCAGCATTTGTCGCGAATAAATGAGTTATCGAATGTGATCTATCAGATCATTCAAGACAGGCCGATAACCTTGGAATCCATTATAGAAAAGGTTATTAGACGATATGGGATTGAGCAGACTATGCAGCAATATGAGATTACAAGTGAGATTACGCGTGCACATGTGACTGAGCTTCGTCGTACGGGTCAGATCTTGCCGAATTTGTTCGAAGGATACCTGTATTTCAAGGGGAGTACTCAGGAGACCATTCCAGACACCGATGATCAAGAGAAACATATAATAGAGAGTAATGCTGACTATGTTTCGAGCTAGTCTTAATGGCTCTAAAGGAGGAGCATGTCATTGGATACTCACGAGCATTTAGAGGATGACCATGCATCAGACATTTCCTCAATACTACTGAAAGATGCTGCAGCGTTCATGGAGAATGGCGAGTGGAAGCGAGCTGTTATTATTTATGAACTATTGTTGGACAAAGGGGACGTCGATGCGAAAACAGCTATTTCCGTGTGCGGGCTCCTAGCAAACGGCTACAAGGAATTGGGCATGGATGCCAAAGTGATTAGAACGATTCTGAGGACGCTGCAATATGAGCCTCCGAGCGCTGATAGTTGCTGCCGCATTGGATATCAATATTTCATACAAGAGAAATGGTCAGAAGCAGCTAGCTGGTATGGATTAGCATTACAGATGCCGTTCTCATCCGCTCAAGCGGACGCAATTGCGAATCATACATGGCTGCCTCACCTGCAATTATGTGTATGCTATGACAAGCTGGGTGATCTCAAGCGAGCCTACCACCATCATCAACAGGCTGCGTTATATGCACCTGATCACCCCAGTGTCATTACTAATGAAGTGTATTTTGGCCCCTATTTTGAGATGCTGGACAAGAGCGGATCTCAGAATTGTGGGCTATCTCTGCTTATTCCGTCAGTTCCGGAGCGCTTCACCTTTTTATCTTCTTTATTAGCTGACATTCATCAACAAGCGTTTGGTAAACCTGTGGAAATACTAGTCCTCATTGACAATAAAAAAGAACAATTGGCGATAAACGAAACCAATTGCTCAAACAGGCTCAAGGACGGTTTGTTGCCTTTATTGATGACGATGATCAAATCAGTCCTCATTATGTGGATGCTTTGCTTGAGGCGATCGAGAAAGAACCTCGTGCCGATTGTATTGTGTTCGATGTACAGGTGAAGCTGAACGGCATTTCCGATAAACTGTGCAAATACGGTGTTGAATATCAGCATGGGCAAGACGCGCAGTATTATTATCGCAAACCGAATCATCTCATGTGTTATGCGAAACGAATTGCACTTGTACATCAGTTCCAAGATATTAGCTATGGGGAAGATGATGAATGGGGCGGCAGATGCGCTGCTGACATTCAGTTTCAACATCGAATTCCGCAAGTACTTTACACGTATGATTGGATGCCTAAGCCTTGGGACTGGTACCACAAACAGTAGGAAACTTGGCTGTGGGTCTATTGATTAGGGTGTGCATACATTTGTTGAAGTTGATGCGAAATGAGAGGATGTATTTCTGAGTAAGCGGCATCTCCTTTAGGGAACAACACGCCCAATCCGCTGGAATGCTCAAATTGGAAAGAAGGGTGCTGAGCGATTAATTCGTCCCATAGCTGCCACACGCCAAATCCATAAAGTCGGACGGAGATGTCATGGAACAATACGATTCCGTTATCAGCTAGCTTAGGCAGCCAAGTATGGTAGTCATGGTGTACAGCCTCATACTCATGGAATCCGTCAATATGAAGAAGATGAATGGAGCCATCCTCGAAGTGTTGAAGCGCATCATCGAATGTGGATTGTAATAACGTGGCAACATTCGGATATAAGGATGCTGCAATCTGTCCCACTTCTTGGTACACATCCTCATTATAGGCACCAGAATGGGAGTCGCCTACCCATGTGTCCACGGCATAGCACTTCGCAGGCAGGTCATTGTCCCTTACAGCTTCACAGAAGCTGAAGAAGGAAGCTCCCCAATGCGTGCCAAGCTCAACGATTAATTGCGGCTTCGCAAATGATACCAGATCATATGCGAATTCACGATGACCTGTCCAAGCAGAATAGGTTAGCACCTGTGGTGCAACACGATCATATTCGAAGCTTTTACGATGGAATTTCCATTCAGTCATAAGGATACCTTCTTTCAATAGTTGATTATTTTCGAAATGCATGGAGGCTATGGATGGATATGAAGCATCAAGTTACCTTTGAAACGAAATGTTACGAAAAGGATTGGAAGGCGCTGCTCATGGCGGATCGATTGCAAAGGGCAGTTGCACTGAACGAGTACTCCTTCTCGGAAGTGATTCTCTATATTAATAATGTAAATGATGTCGAAGAAGTTTCCTTCTATGCACAGAAATTAGTGGATTCAGGAGTAATCACCGAATATGCAGTTGTTGATCATTATTCCGACGAGGCACTGCAATATTTCCAGATTGAGAAGGAATCTTTTGCGGGAGGCTACTATTATTCTATTTCGGAGCTGGTAAGTATATACCGATGCCATACGCCTTATTTGCTCCATTTCTCTGGGGACTCCATACTAGAATCCTCCTTCTCTTGGATTGATGAGGCTATCAGCCGCATGGAGTCCGATCGGAGGATCAAGGTAGCTAATCCGGTATGGAATGGTAGATATGATGAAGCGAGGTTCGAAGCAGAGAGCGAAGACGAGTTCTTCTATATCGGATATGGATTCTCAGATCAATGTTATCTAGTAAATGCACAAGATTTCAAGTTTGCGTCTTATCATGAGATACATCCTGCGTCGCAGCGATATCCGGTATATGGTGGAGAACTATTTGAAAAACGAATTGATGCATGGATGCGCAATAAAGGCTTCAAGAGATTGACTTATAAATATGGAAGTTATGTTCACCCAAGATATTAAGGATAGAATCATCGTTGAAATAGGTATTTGGTTACAGATGTGACGAGAACCCCTTATCCTGTAATCACATATATGTATATGGTATCCAGAGTTTACATTATAGGATAGGGAGGGATATTGTTGTCGCAAGCTAACATACCTAATATTACACCCATTATTACGGTAACTAGGGATGATGCAATCAATTTATTACTGTCCTCTATTGCTTTAGAAGAGCTTGGGTTAAGTCATATCCTCAATGCAGAAGGTGAAAAAATACAGTTTGCGCTTGGTACGCTGCCAGGAGTTACATCTCCTCCAGCGACTTTGAGCGATGTATTATTAGTCAATCAAAGTGTGCGTGACACACTTCGTGATGTGACAAAAAAAGAAATGCTGCTTCAAACAAAGTTGGAAACGGTTCTGGCAGCGCCAGTTGTTGCCACAACCGGAGCCACAGGAGCCACAGGAGCAACAGGTGCAACCGGTGAAGCTGGGACAGCAGGAGCAACTGGAGCAACTGGAGCAACCGGGGCAACGGGTGCAACAGGTGCAACCGGGGCGGGAGCCACAGGTGCGACGGGCTCGACTGGTG
>NZ_JMDX01000249.1:0-7839 GCF_000935845.1 Paenibacillus sp. E194 | reverse complement strand
AATTGTAAAAAGGATGAGTCTAGATCCTTCAATAAATGTGGATCTTGCTCATCCTTTTTGTTAATATTTCGATTTCTGTTCCATTTACACGAGATAAGCATAGATCGCTTCTTGGGTCTCCTGTCTACCCTTCAACTGAATCATTCCATTATAAATGTTAACCATAATTTTATTATGTAAACTATTAATGAATTTCGGATAAGGGCGGATTACATCTGCGACATCCAACAGCGCCAAACCCATTTCCGAAGTAATATTGTTAGGTACTGAAACCCTGCTGACGCCTACCCTTCATTGCTTTTACACTCCAACTTGATTGATTCAACTTTACTTAGCAATTCTTCCCGCTCCCTGTCATGTCAGAATGCGATTCGGAGTATTTTGGTAGTAGTCCCCACGATTGATATGATAAGGAGGTTCATTATGCTAAGGAAGAGTATCCATTCAAGTAGAAGGTCTGCTGTAATGGTTGGATTGTTATTCATAGTCGGGTTGGTTGCAGGGATATGTAGTGTTGTGCCTGTTATTGATGGAGCAGACTATCTGGTCAACGCATCCACAAATGAAAATCAGGTGCTAATAGGAGCGTTTTCTCAGTTGTTAATGGTTGCTGCCTATGTTGGTATTCCGATTTTGCTGTATCCGATGTTAAGCAAGCATAATAAAGGTCTTGCTCTAGGCTCTGTTGGCTTTGGTATCATTTCAGGTGTGTTCATTATGATTGGTGTTATCATTCTTCTGCTGTTATTGACAGTAAGTCAAGAATTTGCAAAAGTTGATGCTCTGAATGTTTCCTATTTCCACACCTTGGGTGAATTGTTGCGGGACGGTCGGGATTTGGTGAACCATGTAGCAACAACACTGGCATTTGTTTTGGCTATGTTTTTGTTTACCTGCATATTTGTCCAAACCAAAATCATTCCCCGTTGGTTGTCAGTTTTGGGTCTGATTGGTTCAACACTATCAATATTGGCAAGCTTATTGTTTATGATTCGCTTCATCGGTCTGGACACAACCTACATGATATTGAACGTTCCGATCGCTGTTCAACAATTGGTATTGGCTATATGGCTGATCATGAAAGGATTCAATCGGGCGGAATAGCAACAAAACGATTATGTACGTAGGTTGGTTCAGCGAACGAAGCGCGGCTACCTCTCTGAATTTTTCTTCTACCTTTCAACTTCACGAAAAAAAGTTAAAAACAGCCGGCCCCAAAGAGCCGGCTGTTCCATTTGCAATCCACCCACAAAGCTTAAATATTCAGTTCCTCATACTCAAAGGGTTCTTCACATGAGTAAATGTCATGGAAAAAGCCCTTATATGGGATATCGTCTTCCAAACATTTTATGATATACGACATTACCTCGTCACTCCTTGGCTCCTCACCGCTGTTTTGCATCACCTCGAAGTAGTCAACGATATTTTCCATGTCACACACCTGAATAAATAAAGGTAACTGATCCAACATCGAATCTTCGATCTTGGTCTCCGATCTGTATCCCTCGAGGACTATTTCAAAATATCATCCATAAACTTTTTACGTTTAGCGACATCTGGTTCAAATTGTACCCAGCCCACTCCGCTTATCCAGAGACCTGCCAGATCAAACATATACCAAGCGAAACATGAATTATCGAAATCATATACAGTTATTTGCCCGGTATCAAAATCTATCGAATAATTCCCATCGTTATAATCAAAATGATTCATACCGAAAGACTCACGGTTCGTATCCAATCCTTCTAAGGTATTAAGCAGCTCAACCAGCTTCTTCTTAACCAGAGAGAAGGAGTCGGGTATCAGTTTATTCATATATTCGGCATTGTATTTGTCAAAAAAACTATTCCGGCGATGGACAGGAGTATACTCTTTCGATATGTGGTGCAGTTTCCCTAGGGTTTTACCGCAGTTATAAAAATATTCGGAAAGAGGAACCCCTTCCCGGTACCGGTAATTGTTTTCCACAAGCAATTTTCCCTTGGCCTTATTAAACAGACAGATGAAAAAGGTATGATTTTGATGAGAGATCTCTTCCAGCAGATTCCCCTTCCAGGAGCTGACTACATCCGAGACACTTCCCCCGTGTTCAAATAAATAGCGGATATACTCCACTTCGGCCAGAAAATCTTCCCTGTTCCTGTCAGGTAAGAAGGCGATTCTGATAATTTTTGCGTCGGTGCCCTCTTTCTCACAGGTATATACGACATTCCGCCCTCCGTCATGTGGCGGAATTAGCTGGATTTCATACCCTTCTAATCCGAACAACTCTGTTACTTCTGTAAGTAAATAGCTATCACCGATTGAAACAACATCGTTATAAGTCATGATATTTTCTTTAGTTTGCAACCTCTCAGTGCACCTTCCCTCAAAAAATTCATCATTAATCTACATCTTGACCTAATTGATAACCACCTTGTTTAGCATTGATATAACACTCCCTCCAGCATTTTCTATTTTAAAATAGTCCCAATCAAAGTCTAGGGGATTTTCTATATCCGTATTTTGCAAAAAATCCAAGAACCGATTTATTTATAACGGACACAGTTGCTCCTATTTTGTAAAAAAACCACTTTTTCGTTGGTTTAGAACCAAATAAGGGCTTGTATGTCCGTTATCCTGTAAAATTGGCCGCTGATGGCTGTCGCTTTCAGAACCAAAAAGTGTTTTTAATCTATAGATAAATATTTATATATAATACTTGACCTATTGTTTGTCCCCATTTACAATGAGCATACCAACATTAACCAAAAGGTGGTCTTTCCATGCTGCTGCGTCACAAAGCCTTCAGACAATTATTCGCCGGAAGAATCCTGAGCGTGTTTGCGGATTCCATACTCTTTTTTTCATTGCTCAAATGGATTGAAATCAAATCGGGCGGAACAGAATCCTTTACGTTTTTCTATGTCGCATACTATCTCCCTATCGTTTTGCTAGCCCTACCTGCCGGAGCCTGGATATCCGGAAAAACGCTGCAGCATGTGATGGCATGGTCAAATGTCGTTCGCATGATCGGTATGATCCTGTTCTTTTTCTTCTCAGACTTGATCCCAATGCCGTGGGTATATGTGCTCCTGATCACCGAAAGCATTGTCGGTTTATTCTTCATGCCTGCCAATCAGTCTCTTCTCTCGCAAATCGTAAGCGAAAGAGATCGTCCATCGGCGAACAGCTGGCTACAAATGGGCTATACAGTCGTCAAAATATCAGGTCAAACTTTTACGGCCTTTATGCTCAAAAACGGGGTCCCGCCTGCCTCACTGCTGCTGTTTTCAGCCTTTCTTCTTCTCTGCTCGCTGATGTGCATAATGCTTATGAAGCCCAAGGTGAAACAAGAAATGCCTGAACGGCAAGGACATTGGACTTTGATGAAAGAAGGTGTCCTTTATATTGCTCGCCACCGCCAGCTCGGCATGTTGTTTGTTTTTTGACGCTTGCCATGTTCATTGCTTCCTCAGTAGATTTGATTTTGCTCTCCTTTTTAAGAGATGTGCTTGGTTCAGGCGTCGAAAATCTGAGTTTTATCGGGACAGCTTCCCTTTCCGGTATGATTGTGGGTGCGGCTCTCGTTCCAAAATGGTATAAAAAGATAGAGCGGAAATGGTTGATCGTCCCTCCCGTTTTCACCCTCTGCATCAGCATCGGCTGCCTATATGTGATACAAAGTTGGCTGATAATTTTGCCTCTGTTTTTCGTGCAGGGAATTGCTCTGGGGTGCTTTAATATTACATTTGTGACCTACGTGCAGGATATCGTGGAGAAGGAAAACTACACCCGCGTATTCAGTATGTATCATATGATTTCAAGCAGTGCGGCTCTGCCGGGAATATTGATGACCGGAGTGTTGCTTTCGATATGTGGAGTTCCAACAACGATTCTCTTGATTAGCGCCATGTTGCTTGTTCTCGGGATTGCCGGAATTTTGGCTGTTCCATCCCTTGGTAGAGGAAACTCCGCAGAGCAATCGAACATTGAAACAGTGGCGGTTTAATTTATGGAAATATCAGAAAGGAAGTATAAGAGATGTCGTTAAAATATGGTATTTTGGGTTTTCTTAGTAAATGGGAAGCGACTGGTTATGATCTGAAAAAGGAATTTGATGATTTTATGAGCATCTTCTGGCATTCTCATTTATCGCAAATCTATCCGGAACTTGGGCGTTTGGAGCAAGAGGAATACATTACAAGCCGCTTACTACCGCAAACGGGCAAACCCGACAAAAAGATCTATGCCATCACAGATAAAGGCAAGCAGGAGCTGATCACCTGGCTGCTTTCGCCTCCAGAAACGCCGAAGCTAAAAGACTCCTTTCTGATGCAAGTCTCCTTTATGGACAACATTCCCGCCTCAGAGGTCATTTTCCAGCTAAAGGCCTATCAAAAGGAACGGGAACAGCGGTTAGCCAAGATGAAACACATTTTTCAAGAGCGATGGGAAAGCATTCGGGAGCGCAATGTCATGAAATCACGGATTTTAATGAGCTCGGCCGTTGTAAGAAGAGGATTGGAGCAAGAAATTCAATATATCCGCTGGTGTAGAGACACGATCGAGCTGGTGGAATCCTGCTCTGCACTTTGGTCGCAGGATATCGACAAATCAGATTTACCTGATGGAGAATATATCCGATTTTCGGACGTCGAACCTATATTCCGGAAATATTATGGTAATTTAATGGAAGATTAACACATCTCTATGTTTTAATGAATCGGCGCTGTATGCGCCAACTAAAGAAAGTCCGGGTGCGACCCGTATAGAAAAACCAGCGGTAGTCTTTGACCGGATGATAAAGTCTTAGGCTGCCGCTGGTTGATTGGAAGTGCTTTGTCAATATGGTTACAACTCAGTATTTGTGATGAACAGTTCATTTACATTACCAGTAGCTTCTAATTCCGCATTGCAGACGAACCAAAGCCTCAAGATAATAATAATCTCCCCAGATCATGTAATCATCGGGTCCACGATCTCCTCTTACGTGATAAGAGCCATGCTGCAGTAAACCTTCTGCATCTGGCATATTCATTGTTGAATAGTTCGAAACAAGTGACTCCATCTGTTCATGCAGCGAATTGGTGAAATACTCATGATCTGGATCCTCCACATCAAGGATTCCGATCAGCTCAATAAGGCCGCAGGCAACGATTGCAGAAGCAGAACTGTCACGAGGCGTTGACGCTTCAACAGGAACGTCAAAGTCCCAATAAGCAACATGATCCTCTGGCAGATGATCGATAAAATATTTTGCCATACGCTTAGAAGCAGCAAGGAAGTCAGGATCTTGCGTATATCGATAAGCAAGCGCAAAGCCATAGACACCCCAAGCTTGGCCCCGTGTCCAGGTTGAGCCATCCTGATAGCCCTGATGCGTGCCTCCACGCAGAGCATTGCCATTCTCCTGGTCGAAATAAAAGGTGTGATAGGAAGAAGAGTCACCTCTAACTAGGAAACGCAAACTCTTGCGTGCATGCTTATACGCAATATCATAGTATTCCTGTTCACCTGTCTGCTCATATGCAAAGAACAATAACGGTAGATTCAGCATGCAGTCGATGATGATTCTGCCGCCGTTCTCAGGATCTCCTTCTGTACCCCATGCTTGAATAATGCCCATTTTCGGGCGCCAGCGATTAGCAAGCACTCGTGCTGCCTGCAAGGCTACCTGCCTTGCTTCTTCACTCTTTGTTATGCGATACTGGGCAACCGCAGATAGTGAATAGAGAAAGCCGATGTCATGATGATCCAAATCCACATGATGATCTAAACGATACGTAAAGTTCTCCAAGAATTTTTCTGCTGCTTCTTTATAATAGGAATCTTGAGTATATTCATAAGCCAGCCATATCATACCGATATAGAAACCCTCGATCCAATCGTTGTTCTCTCCCCATTCATAACACTTGTCTCCCGTAATATGAGGAAGCAATCCTGGATGATTGCGCAGATTATTTGCTATTTTAGCCTGTGCATCTTCAATTGCCTTACGCCACATGAACGCTACTCTCCTGTCAGTAAAAGTTTGTAGGTATGCTGATAATTGCGACTAAATGAGGTGCTGTTTGGTTCTAAACTGTTTCCATCATCCTTTGTGATCTGTCCCAAGAGACAAACTCTCTTGGTGTTGTTCCTACATCACGCTTAAATAGTTTAATAAAATAGCTTTTGTTCGAATAACCGAGCAAATCTGAGATTTCCTCTACCGTTTTGTTGGATTGCAGCAGAAGCTCCTTGGCCTTCTGAAGTTTAACTCGATTTACATACTCAATAAAATTGATATTCAACTCTCGCTTAAACAGCCGACTGAAATAACTCGAATTGAGATTCAAATAGCTGGCCATCTCCTCCAGCGTTATCCGCTCCGAAACATGCTGAATGACATATTGCTGCGCCTTAATCACTTCCGGACGCGAAGATATCGTAATCTCGCTTAACTTAGCAGCCATACGTGATAAGTAGTCTAGGAACCACTCCGATAAATGCGACAAGGTTACGATTTGGCTTATCGTTAAATAGAGCTTCTCATCGGAAAACTCGCTTTGAAAATGAAGTGTAACTTTTATTTTCATATGTAAATCCAAAAGTAATTGCAGAACCCATTCTTTTACATAATCAGGATGAAAATGAGAGGCTTTCACCCAATTCGACCAATCTTGTATCGTCATTACGAGTCCAGACTGATTCTTAGCTGCTATATGCTCACTAATCATGGAATAATACTTTGCATACTCTTGATACATATCAATTTTGCTGAATTCCTGCTTTGACCATGTACTCACGCTGGATTCTGTACTATAAAATCGATGCTCCAACTCCTGCAGCATAGGAAGCAGAGCATCTTGAATTTCTTTGGGTTTGCTTACCGTTCGACCAATGAAGCCGGATACATGGATTTTTATGTACTGTTTTATGTTTGTAATGCAGGTCTGCATCATGTGATATACATAGGACTGCTCAACACTCGGATCATCCGTTAAATAGAGAACTACCAAGTCGCGACTATTGTAGTTAAAAAAACGAAATTCCCTTTGTCGCTCAGAATCTCCTGAAGCACATTCTCCACTGCAAAAAATATCGTATGATCATTCAACCTGTGCACACGAGTCATCTCATTTAACCGATCTACAGAGAGGATCATTGTAACGTACTGTTTGGATTGAAGATTAATACCGTTTATTCCTGCCTTTTCAATCCAAGCATGCTTCGACCAGGAATTTTGATACAGGGTGTCCTTCAAAAACTTGTTTCTGACCGCAGTCTGATTCATTTTGCCTAATTGCTTGTAATGCTGAAATTCAGCCAATTGATCCTGTTTGGAGCATAATCGAAGGGTTATCTTCTTTAAAATCTGCTCTATTTGCTCCACTTCCAAGCTTTCCTTCAAAATATAGTCCTGAACATTCAACTTAAGTGCTTGTTGGGCGTAATGGAATTCATCATGGCAGGATATAATAATCGCCGCAAAGTCAGGGTTAATCGAGCTATACTCCGCAATCAGTTCGAGTCCATTCATTTTCGGCATGCCAATATCCGTAATCACGATATCTGGAAATCGCTCACACATCCGAATTGCTTCCAACGCTTCTAATCCATTGGAATATGTACCAAGCAATTCGATGTGAAGCTGGTTCCATTTGACGGCTTGAGACAAATATTGAAGAACAGGGTAATCATCATCTACTACAATCGCTGTAAACATGTAGCTTCACTCCACTTCACGGTTTACTTGGGGTAATTGAAGCGTAATTGTAGTTCCTACATCAACTTCACTGCTAATACTCATCAGAAACTTTTCGCCATATATTAAGTTTCAATCGCTGATAAACATTCGTCACGCCAATGCCAGAG
>NZ_JMDX01000248.1:0-7876 GCF_000935845.1 Paenibacillus sp. E194 | reverse complement strand
ACTGCATGCTGAGATGCTTTTGAACAGAAATGTACATTATATTGTGAGGGATGGGCGAGTCCAGCTCATTGATGAATTAACGGGTCGAATTGCACAGAACAGGCATTGGCCGGATGGGCTGCAGGCAGCGGTAGAAGCGAAAGAAGGATTGGACATACGAGCGAATGGCCAGATACTAGGCACCATTACACTACAGCATCTGCTTCATTTATATCCAAAGAAATGCGGCATGACAGCTACCGCACAGTTGGCAACTCAGGAGTTCATGGACATGTACGGGTTCCAGGTGATCTCCATTCCGCCTAACAAGACGAGTCGAAGAGTAGATGAACCGCATATGGTATTTACGCATCGAGCTGCGAAGCAGAAAGCTATCGTGGACGTTGTGAAGTCTGTCCATCGAACGGGGAGACCCATACTGATCGGAACGTCCAGCGTTGAGGAATCGAATCAATATGCAGAAGCGCTGCGGAGGAATGGAGTAGCCTGTCAGGTTCTCAATGCATATAACGACTGGGAAGAAGCTGGGCTTATCGCCAAGGCAGGAATGCTAGGGGCTGTTACGGTGTCTACGAATATGGCAGGCAGGGGAGTAGATATCGTCCTTGGCAGCGGAAGCTCGGAAGACTATGAGAGGGTGGCAAGTCTGGGCGGCCTTTACGTAATTGGAACGATTGTGCATGAGAATGCGAGAATTGATAATCAACTAAGAGGGAGGGCGGGACGTCAGGGGGATCCAGGAACTTCACGGTACATGATTAGCTTGGAGGATGATGTCTTCATTCGTTATGGTCTTGCTGAGGTGCTGCCAAGTGAGCTTCTTGCTCGAAAACAGGACGATCCCTTGAATGATGCCCGAATCTTGCGGCTGATCGAGCATGTACAGCGAGTTGTAGATGGACAGCATCTGGATATGAAGAAGACGTTGAACAAGTACGCAGATTTATTGGAGCAGCAGCGAATGATCTTTTTCAATCGACGCAATGAAATCCTGCATAGGAGACAACAGCCTAACATTATTGCTGATTATGCACCAGAGCGTTACAGGCAACTGTGTGAACAGTTCGGAACGTCAACTGTCCATGCAGCCGTAAGACAAGTGCTTCTGGCAACCATGGATCAATGCTGGGCTGAGCATTTAGCGTATGTCGCCTATGTGAAGGAAGGCATCCATTTGGAGAGCCTCGGCAATAACAATCCGTTGGATGAGTATAACCGGCTCGTGATTGCGGCATATGAGCAGATTGATGGGGTTATAGTGCAGAGAGTGCTCGATCTTTTTTCTAATATTGATTCGGGCAGCAGCGAGCTTCATTTCAATGATGAAGAATTGAAGATTCCCTCTGCAACGTGGACATATACTATAACGGATCAATTTTTCCCGAATCGAGTGAGTTTGTTTTAAGGTTTTAGGTTCAATTATAAGCGGAAGTGATGCTGTCAACATTCAAGTGACGCAGCATGCTTCCGCTTGTTTTGATTACAAAGAAATAATTAGAAAGTAGGTCATGTCTGTCAGTGTCGGCGGCTCCTCACTTCGTTTTTGCAATGATTATTCTCTCAATATGAATGAGTAAAATTATATCTAAAACAGATTAAAAATACTGGATTAAGGATCTATTATTAGGAGGATAGTATAAGAAGATTTTGGAATAAGATTGTAACCATAGGCTAGTATTTCGAAATGAGTATACGCAGCCCTATTTTGGATTGGAGATGAAGTAAATCAGAACAATGCGAAGAAAAGCTATTTGGTTCACTATCGTGTTTATTGTGATCAGTATCCCTATGATCAAGGAACTGTATCAAGACTATCAGGCGAATATGATGATAGAGAGGGCATTGCATCAATTGTTTATTGATTATTGTCATGAAAATGTCGAGAAGATTGAAGTGAAGACAAGACTGGTTCAGAGTTCTTCGATTATGCCCGGAGGAGTAGATCATAAGTGGCATGCAATAACTTCGTCCTCAAAAGTTCCAGAAATGTGGGGACACCATGGAAAAGATGTTATTAGCATTTTTGATTTTCCGTGTTCTAAAAAATATTTCGTACTAGATCGAGAAGAAGAGAAATTTATACCAAAGGAGAATTTAATACTAGACGGTACAGATAATGCAGGATTTCATCCTTTACATTTATTGTTTTACTTTACGGTTTATTGCGTATATTTTTTAACACTCTTCTTGTACGTACTAATCGTGTATATGAAAAAGTGGAATACCAGGAAACGTTTGAACAAAAAAGATAAATGAGTTTCCAACATATGTATAAAGGGGCTAGGGGTAAAATGAAAAAGAAATATAGGCTGCTCGCTTCATTGCTATGCATCTTCATATTAATAGGTACTGATATTACCAGTGCACTAGGCATCTATTACTTGAATCAAGAATTTACAGAAGAGAATTATTCGTTATTGTTCGATGATCTTAAATTAAATCATACGGTAACAAATCAAGAGAACACCTCCGTATCTTCTGCTACTTATGGGGAACAAGAGAGACAAGACAATCAGGAGAGTCAAGAGCAAGAACGAAAACCGCGGGAACCATATTTGGTTGGATTGAAGCAGGGGGTCACCTTTGATCAATTTCTTAATAAACCCATTACTAAGAAGAAGATGATGCAATCCTCTCCTAACACTACCAAAGTAGAAACACTTCCGGTTGCAAATGCACTTCTGATGCACCTAAATGAAGTGGAGCTAACGCAACTGCAGAACAATCCGAATATCTCGTTTATTGAACCAGATTCAATAGTTGAGGTGGCCTCAACCAGCGTGATCACGAAAGATCATGAATCCTATAAATTTATGCCGGTTGATACTGAAATCACACCGTGGGGTGTTTATTCCATTGGCGCCGACCTTGCGCAATATAATAACTTAATGGGGAAAGGCATTAAAATCGGCGTCATTGATACGGGAATAAGCCCACATAACGACTTGGATATCGTTGACGGGGTTTCATTTGTAGATGGTTCATCTTACATAGATGATAATGGCCATGGCACGCATGTATCCGGCACGATTGCAGCAAAGAAGAATGATGCTGGTGTAATTGGCGTAGCACCTGAGGCGGAACTGTATGCCATTAAAGTGCTGAATAGCAGCGGACGCGGCTCATATAGCCAGGTCATTCAAGGGATTGAATGGGCGATTGAGCATGATATGAACATTATTAACATGAGCTTTGGCGGCATGGAGTACAGCAAGGCTCTGCATGAGGCGGTACAGAAAGCCGTAGACAAAGGAATAATCGTAGTCGCTTCAGCAGGGAATCATGGTGCTGGAACGGAGACAGAACTGTATCCTGCTTTATTTCCTGAGGTAATCTCAGTTGGAGCGGTTACAAAGGCACATAAAAAAGCAAATTACTCGAGCGTAGGCTCACAAATTAATCTGGTTGCTCCGGGATCTGATATCTTGAGTACAACCAAAGATGGGGACTATGGAGTTATGTCAGGCACTTCAATGGCAGCACCGCATGTAACGGGTGCATTGGCAGATATATGGGCCATGGATCGCCAGCACTCTGTTGAAGAAGTGAAACAGCTCGCTTACGATCATGCTACTCCTCTTGGTGAGAAACATGAGTATGGAGTTGGTTTGCTGAACGTTGCGAAGTCATTAGGTTTAATCGATCAAGCAATACCAGTTGTAAACTCCTTGGAAGAGGATAATTCCGTTCCTGAAGAGCCGATACCTGGTGATGGAGTAAGCATCGCATCGTATGATCATCAAGGCAATAATCAGACCGTTAACCCAGGGGATATGGCTACAGTTTCTTTGAAACTATCGGATCCAAAGACTCTGGTTTATATTGGTGTGTTTGATCCAGCCGGGGATAAAATTATGGGGGATTCTCGCTCGAATGTGCCAGCAGGAACGGCAATCACATTTGTATGGGCAACAAGCCATTTTACCGTGCCCGGAAAATATCGGATCAAGTACGCCTATTCTGGTACCGATATTGTAGACAATTTTTATATTAATGTAGTAAATGCGAGCAGCGGTCTGCGTTCACCCACCAATCTGAGTGTGAGTGCGACCGAAACAAGCATCCAATTGAACTGGGATCGAGTAAGTGGTGCAGATTCGTATGTATTAAAATTGAACGGCACTTTGGTCGATCGGACATCTAATACGCAGTTTCGATTTACGGGTTTGCAGCCGAATATGACGTATCGATTAGAAGTCGCAGCGGTTAATAGTAATGCGACTAGTTCGTTTTCTTCGATTTCTACTAGAACATCAGGTGGAGGAGCCAACGGAGCTCCAGCAGCACCTACAGGACTGAAGGCAACGTCGAGCAGCACTAGTATTACTCTAAACTGGGATAGAGTTGCTAATGCTACTGAGTATATTGTGAAAAAGAATGGTTCTGTTGTAGGAAGAACAGCAGATACAACATATATTCTTAAAGACTTGTCTAACAGCACAGCTTATACCCTTGAAGTAGCAGCATCCAATTCTTATGGTACGAGCTCTTATGCAGTCATTCATAAGACAACAGGTGAAGATATTCCTGCTCCTACGGGAATTAAAATAACGGCAGCGACTAAAGATGCTGTCACCATATCTTGGAACTCTGTTCCTGGTGCAGTAGCATATAGCTTGCGAAAGAACGGTACCTACGAGACGAGTATTACGACAACATCCTACACATTCAAAAACTTGACTCCGAATACGTCCTACACCCTTGAAGTTGCATCTAAGAATAGTTCCGGTCAGCTTGGTGAATACGCATCAATTAAGCATAATACTGCGAATGTTTTGTTACCACCTTCAAATTTGCGAATTACAGCAGCGACACACAATAGCTTGACATTGGCATGGACTTCAGCGAATGGAGCAACCGCCTACAGTCTTAAGAAGAATGGTATCTATGAAACGAGTAAAACAGATACAAGCCATACTTTTAAAGACTTAAAACCAAACACCCAGTATAAATTGGAAGTAGCTTCAAAGAAGAACGACGAAGTCAGTGACTATGCTAGCATCTTTAAAACAACATTGTATCCGGTTCCAACAGATATCATTGCCACGAATGTGACAGAGACAAGTATGCGGATTGTTTGGAATGGAACGTACGGAGCCCAATACAGCGTCCGCGTTAATGGAGTCTACTGGAGTACAATTAATAGTAACTATTTTACATTAGATAATTTGAATCCAAACACACTATATACAATTGAAGTCGCCAGTAAAAATGGAAGTGGAGAGTTAAGTGATTACATTAAGCTCTCACAAAAAACGCTTCAAGATCTAGTAAAACCAGTAGTCAAAATGTCACTGGATACAAAAGAGCCCTATATGATTAACGAAGAACTGTCATTTACACTTAGCGCAACTGATAATGTAAAGGTTGCCAAAACGACCATGTACGTGGATTTCAACGGTTCACGTATAAAAGAACAGGTTGTTACTAGTAGCAAATATTCGTATACTCCTAGTTCTGCAGGCAGCTATAAGTTTACTTATGAAGCGGTTGATACCAACGGCAATACCGCAGCGGTTTCAGTAAATATATCTGTCGACAAAAAAAGGGATGTTGTTGTCTTTGTACCTGGATTTCTAGGATCGGAGATTGTAAGAGGGAGTTCGACATTGTGGCCGACTTACTTAACATTAGATAGCTTAAATTTAAATGATTATGGCAATCCGAAGGATGGATCTACGTTTGGTTCAATTATCAAATACTATAATGTGCCTAATCCTTTTAATAGTAAGCGAGATGTTGCCGAAAAATTTATAAACAGCCTGAAGGATATGGGCATAGAAGTTGTTGAGGCACCTTACGATTGGAGAAGAGATTTACGCAACGCCTCTTCCGAAATAAGCAAATATGTCGATGAAGCATACCGCCTATCAAAAGGACAGAAAGTTACAATTGTTACACATAGTACAGGCGGAATCGTAGCTAGACATTATTTGCTTACTAATTTTCTTGCCAAAGATAGGGTCGGTAATTTTATCAACATCGCTTCTCCAAACCTAGGGAGTGTCATTTCTATTAAAGGTTTAGTTGCGGGCGATTCACTGGGAGTCGCTAGTTTTGGTTTTCCTTTTGATCTCTTAGAGGCTAAACAAATGGTACAGAATATGCCTTCTGTGTATCAGTTGCTTCCAGGGAAAAAGTTCGTTGATGCATATAAGGGGTTATATGGAAGTCTTGTTGAATTCAATTCATATTTTCTAGATGATTATCGCAAAGGAAATACCGTTGATAACTATAATGAGCTAAAGAGCTATATTCCTAAAAATCACAATAGACTACTTTATGAGGATCCGGAATCCAGTAATTCATTTCGATATAAAATTGAAAATCAGGCATTAGATCCATCAATTAATGAATATCGTATCATTGCACATGGATTTCAGACGTTAACTCAATTTAAAAAAGCTAAGGTAGACCCATACTATGGTTATGGTCTCGATTGGGGATATCGGGTGTTATGGGGAGAAGGTGATGGGGTAGTTCCTATCTTAAGTGCTAATTTCAATGATATGTTTAGTTCGACGGATTATTATATAAAAAGTACGCACGTAGGTATGATCAATGGTACTAAAGAAGAAGCTTACTCTAAGACTTTGGATATTATACGAAAAATTGTTGTGGACAATAGACCTCCTTCAGAAAGAGAGCATCCAAGAATAAGTACATCGACGATGAGAGGAAATCATGGAATTTACTTTGAAGCAGCAGGCAAGCTTACTGCGTTTGATGCCAAAGGTAATTTCGCCGGATTCACTAGTGAAGGTAAATTTATAAATGACATTCCAGAATTAGCGTATGAAGTCTTGGATAACTCGACCTTTTTATTTGTGCCAGAAGGACTTCAATTAAGTATTAAGTTCGAGGGCACTGATACAAGTAATATGAATATGGGTTTCACCTCTTATGATGGTGATCTTCCTGGAAATTCGAACATAATTCAGAATGTAAAGATTAAAAAAGATACAAAAGTTTCCTTTGATTTCACTGGAGGACAACACAATGTTGGACAGTTAGATGTTCTATATGACTATAACAACAATGGATCAATAGAAGTTCTTCATCCATCTAAAGAGATTACGGCTGCTGAATACTTCGATACAACAGCACCTGTAACGACTCATACACTGAGTGGAACTATAAAAACGATAATTGGTATGTTACGCCTGTAACGATGACACTTCTTCCAACCGATGAGGGAGGAAGTGGTCTAAGCAAAACAATGTACCAAATCAATGACGAACCAGAGATGGAATACACGGAACCAGTTGAAATGAGGCAAAATGGTGTTTTAGAAATTAAGTACTACTCGATAGATAAAGCTGAAAATATGGAAGAGAAGAAATCATTCACGCTCAAAATTGATACGGAAGCTCCTTCCGTTCCAGAGAACGTAAGAACAACACATACGAGTGTAAACAGTATTGGAATAGAGTGGACTGCTTCTAAAGATAACCTTGGTTATGTTAAATATCAGATATTTAATTACGATAAATTGATTGGGGAAACTGAGGAAAATAAATTTATTATTGATAATCAACTTCCGAATACAGATTTTTCACTAGTCATTAATGCTGTAGATCAGGCCGGTAATGAATCTGTAAGTAATCGATTAGAAACTGCAACGACATCGACGGTCCCTATGCTAATTGCAGGAGAGAAGAACAGCACATATGTAAAAGCAGATGGAACACTGTGGATGTGGGGAGACAATGAATTTGGTCAAGCGGGTCTAGGGACTACAGGAGGGAAATCCAGTATGGCTATGAAGATAGCCAACCTGGAGAACGTTATTGGAGTTGCAGTAGGGAGTAATCATACGTTGGCTTTGACCCAAGATGGCCGCGTATGGTCGTGGGATACGGGTACTATGGTCAAT
>NZ_JMDX01000247.1:0-7906 GCF_000935845.1 Paenibacillus sp. E194 | reverse complement strand
CATGCCAATTGGATACACTTGACCCGCTTTCTTAAGTGCCGGAGTCAGAGAAGACTGAATCTGCTCCGCCGCTTCTGGACGGTCAGCAGCTGCTGCGAATTGCATGACAAATTGAGATGCACGCGTCTTCCAGTCCGACATCTCTGCTTCCACTTTCCCATTTACCCACTTCGCTTGAATTTGCAAGGCTTCACACAGATCGTTCCAAGGTACAACCAAAGTCCCTTGCTCCACTCTAGGTGCCGCAGTCAGCTTCAACGGTTGGCCGCTAATCGTCGATTCAACAGACTCGCTGCGTATGATCCATACGCGATCTCCATAAGTAACCGTTGCTTCTTTCGTACTCTGCTCCCACTTTACATAAGCTCCAATTGCGTTCGCCGCTTGCCGCAATTGTACCATGCCAGCAGCTTCCTTCTTTTCTGATGCCGCTTCCTGCTTCGTCTCCTCCGCAAATGCAGTTGGGACTGCGCTCCCGAGCAGCAAGCATGCTGCCATCATCCATTTCCAAGCTGATTTATTCAATTGGAATCCCCCCGGCCAAGAATTAGAACCCATTAGACATTTAGATAAATGTCTAAATAAAAGATATCACAACACCCAATTCCATGTCAAAAGAATCCATTACTCCTCTCCCCCTAACATTGGCGGGGATAGTCGCTTTGAATCCAGCTCATATTAACAACACATTCGGTTCACGATTGGACCGAGTGCAGCACGGCTAGACAGATGCTTGCATCTATCCAGCCGCAAACTTTCTATGCCTTATTGGCTCATTTCAAGAGGAGGCTATCATCCATGTCCATTCCAAAACATCGCCGGGAAAACGCCGATAAAATCCGCAAGCAAACACCGCATGCGCATGGCAAGGTGAAGTCATTCAAGGAGCTTGTTGAGGAGTAACATGCATGATAAGGGGCGACTTGAGCATTTCGCTTACCTCGTAATGACATAGCGAAGCCAAGTCCCCCCTTCCTTCTCCCTAATGGTATTGAACTTGCATCATATCACAATGAAAATAATTGATTGTAGGCTGATTCTTTCTAGGTGCATAAGCTTGCATAGGAGGTATTCAATGTACGCAGATACATAGTACGTAAAGTCTGAAGATTGGAAACTTACTTCTCTGGATTGTTCTCCGATTGTTCTCTCATACGTGCGAACACGAATTCATAGCTGTGGTTGCCATGATTCAAGGAACGCTTAACGCGGGAAATGGTAGCTGTGCTTGCATTCGCCTCAGCTTCAATCTCACTGTATGTGTTATGGTTGTGCAGCATCTTCGCAACCTGAAAACGCTGAACCATCGTCTTAATTTCATTTACTGTGCACAAATCATCAAAGAAAGCATAGCACTCTTCAATCGTCTCCAAAGATAAAATCCCTTGGAAAAATTCATCTAACGCTTTCCCCTGCAGCTCTTCTATTAACATATGTTTACCTCCTTGAGTACTGACTGGCTGATTTCCAATCTCATCATGTTGAAGGTGGGATTAGAAGGTCATTCATATGACATATCCAGTTATGTGATTTTTTTCTCCAAGTATCTGAAATAGGTATAACATATAATAGCATTATTTTTCATTAGTAATTAATACCACATATTTCATAAGAAGAGCAGCGCCCTACTACAAGTGCGTGTTCAAAAAGGCCGGTTTTCAGCACCGAGAAGATTGGATGAAGCTAGGGCCTGAGGAGCGGAGTGTACGTTTTGGGTACATGAGCACCGGAAGGACCGGCTGAATTCAAGATTCGATACCGAGTCCACTTCATGATTTACTTCGTGATCAAAAGCGGACTTTTTGAACAACCTCTACAAGAAAAAAAGCTGGCTATGCACCAACTTTTCTTCTTGTTGCTTGCGACGATTATGCTGCTTTGGAAGCTTTGGAAGTTTTCGTAGATTTTCTCAGGAAACCATACAAAATGTTGAGAAGCGGTGCCACAATACAGAAAATAGCGAACGGCAAATATTCAAGGGTCGATACGCCGAGCGTTCCAGTAATAAATACCCCACTGACGCCCCAAGGAATGAGCGCATTAAAGGCCGCTCCACCATTGGCGAGTATTCTTGTCATTTCCTTGCGCTCGACATCAATCGCATCATACTGAGACTTGAACGCTTCACCTGGTAAAATAATGGACAAGTATTGTTCCCCGAGGAGAAGGTTAATCCCCATCGAGCTGAGCGCTGTCATCAGAATGAGCTTTCCTTTTGTGCTGACGAATGAGGAGATGCGAGAAATAATCGTTTTGATGATGTTCATTTCCACTAATAATCCACCTAGCGACAATGCAAGCAGAATAAGTGAAACAGACCACATCATGCTTTGAATACCGCCGCGAGACAATAGCTTGTCCACGCTCTCTACGCCTGTGTGTGCTACATAACCATCCTGCATCAGCTTAGACAGGCTTGCCAAACTTGTGTCTGGATGATAAATAAACAGAACTCCGATGGTAAAGACAATGCTGAGCAGCAAAGTTGGAATAGCCGGAATTTTACGCCATGCACATAGGAAGAGCACTAATACCGGTATTAGTGTCCAAGCAGATACGGTAAACGACGAATTTAAAGTTTGAACAAGTTCATTGATTTGTTCGCCTGTCGTTAGCACCTTCGCATGTCCTACAAATCCAAAGAACAAAAGTGAAATAAGGAAGGCGGGAATGACAATCCGCAGCATATAACGGATATGTTCAAACAAGTCAACCTCACCAATGGCCGAGGACAGGTTGGTTGTATCCGATAAAGGCGAGACGTTGTTACCTAAGAATGCACCTGAAATGATTGCCCCGGTCGTAATAGCGGGATGGTATCCCATAATCTGTCCCATTCCGAAGAAGGCAATACCTACAGTTGAAATCGTAGTGAATGAGCTCCCTACTGTTATGCCGACAACTGCACAAATGACAAAAACAGAAGGTAAAAAATATTTAGCGGACAAGATGCCAAAGCCATAAACCATGATCGTCGGAATTGTTCCTGCTGCAATCCACACGCTGATTAAGGCTCCAATTAGCATAAAGATGAGAATAGGGATTAATCCGGGTGTAATGCCGTTCGATATTCCTTTGTGAACGCGATCCCAAGATATGCCCTTTATTTTAGCGAAGACGATAATAATTCCCAAGGAGAATAGTATCGGAATTTGTGGATCCATGCTTAAGCCGATAATACAAGCTCCTATAATGGCTAATAAGACAACTAAAAGAAATAGGCTTTCTTTTAGTGTAACCTCTTCTTTCTTCATATAAGCCGAACTCCTTCATGACCATCTAGTTGCAATGCTGCGCTCGCAAATGGGGTCTATAGATTGGACATATCCTATGCTGTCTTAGCGATTCATGCGTTGTTCAGCCTTATTGTACGCACCATGCCATACAGGTCCTACAAATTGATTAAGCGCGAATCCGCCACTAATGCCTGCTGTGACGAATTGCTTCGCTGTAGCCACCGCATCCTTGACCGACATTCCCTTCGCAAGACCCGCAGCGATAGCCGCCGCAAATGTACACCCTGCACCATGATTATGATTCGTATCCAGCTTCTCAGCTTCGAACATCGTGAATGTTCGACCATCGAACAGGAGATCAATGGCTTTCTGATCTTCCAATGTCTTGCCACCCTTAATGACAACGTTCTGTGCTCCAAGCTCATGAATCTTGGCTGCAGCTTCCTTCATATCCTCTAACGTGCTGACTTTGCGAATTCCCGCAAGCTGCCCCGCTTCGAACAAATTCGGTGTCACAACTGTTGCTCTAGGAAGCAGAAGTTCTCGAATGGCTTCGCCGTTTTCCGGTTGAACAACTTCATCCTCGCCTTTGCACACCATAACAGGGTCGATGACGACATTCGTGATGTCGTGCTGATCAATAACTTCTCTAAGCAGCTCGATGACTGGAATGGAGCCGAGCATGCCTGTCTTCATCGCATCTAGTTTGCCCCCAGATAGTACAGTTTTAATCTGATTGCGAACAAGTTCAGGATCAATCGGATATACGGCATGATGCCAGTTGTTATCCGGATCCATGGTTACGATGGAAGTAATGGACGAGAAGCCAAATGTTCCATATTCTTCAAAAGTCTTCAGATCAGCTTGCAATCCTGCGCCGCCGCTTGAATCTGAGCCAGCAACCGTTAATACCTTCTTGATGTTTGTCATATCCGGCACCCCTTGGATAAAGAGGAATGCGCAACAACCGAAGATTGTTACGCATCCCATTTTTATAAATGTGTATCTTACATTTCGTACATGTAGATTTTTTCAAGCTTGTCTTGCATTGCTTTCTCAATCTTAAGCGCATATTCTTCGAATACGTCTTTGTCATGAGCATATGGAGACAATGCACAAGCACGAAGGATTGTAACCTTACCTGCACGATCCCATTCTTCTCTGCTAAATCCAAGACTGTTGACGAATTCCAATGGGCTGTTGCCATAGTCAGGAATTGCGAAGTCTGTATGAGATGTAATGAATTCGTTGCTGTACAATCCGCCCTTCACATAGGAAGCATAGTCGAAGAAGTCATGGTTCAATTTGTTCATTTTCTCCAAGTCTGTGTTGCCTTCTTCGTTAAATACATAGTCAACCATGTTGAAGTCTGGTTTAGTCAATGGATGAAGTTTAATCACTTTGCCATTAACGTTGAATGTTCTTTCCTTCAAGAAGTTGTAGAAGCGGTAAGCACCTTCGATGCTTGCACCCATCAATTTACCAAAGCCTGTAACGTTGAGTGGCAACACTTTGTGTGCTGTCCATACAGCCGCTGCTGTTGCACCTGCTTTGGAACCTTCAAGGATGTACGCACCAAGCAATGCTGGGATATCTGCACCCTTCTCGAATACATATGTTGCGAAGTAAGAGATCGCGTCGCGCATTCTGATATCTTGAATAACGATTGCACCTGCAGAGTAAGGGATATAGCCCATTTTGTGCGGGTCAATTGTAATGGATTCAACTTTGCTCATTGCTTTGAAGGCTTCATAAACGTCTTCTGTAAGCCATTCGTCCTTCAAGCTCATATCAGTAAAGATGTTGTGTTTTTTGAATACTTCATTAATTTTGTTGTATTCGATAAATTGATCATTCTCATCCAAGAAGATGGAACGTGCATATCCGCCGTAAGCTGCATCGACATGGATATAGAAGTAGATGCCTTCCTTCGCCAATTTTTCACGAAGTGCAACCATTTTATGAATATGGTCGATTTGACCTTCTTCTGTACTGCCGACTACGCCGACAACCCCAAGGATTGGCGTATTTTCTGCTGCCAATTCACGAATGCGTGTTTCCAGCTTTTCAATATCCATGTGATAGCTGCTGTCTACATCGATTGCTTCAACAGCATCCAAGCCGATACCAATAATGTCGGCTGCTTTCAACCAGGAATAGTGTTTTGTTTGTGGAATCAGCCATTTACCAAGCTTGTCCAAATAACGTCCGCTGCGTGCAGATTTTGCTTTGATGTCGTCCAATTGATCTTGAACTTTGTCCATGATGTCCATAATTTCTTGCGTAGACATGTTGAGCAATTCCCACTCGGATTTGCCTTCTACATGCTCAGGCGTAACTTCTTTAATCGCAAGCGGCAAGGACTTGATGTTACGTGCATACCAGAGACCTTCTAAGTTCGCGATGGAACCGTCAGCACAAATGTGGCCCCAGCTATGTCCTTCACGATAGCTCATCATTTTGCACAATTCATGTCCAACTTCTTCTTCCATTTGGGATGTACCCGGAGAAGATTCATAGGCTACGTTGTTACCGTTCCACAACATTGCTGCTGTATAAGCGATAATTGCTGGCATCAATGTTTCGGAGTTCATATGACCCCAGAAGCGACCTGCTGTATGCCATGGCAAGGATTCGGAACGAAGCTTCGAAGACAATTGGTCGAATACGCTGCGCATATGGTTTGCAGTATCTTGGTAGCTTTGAGTGCTCTTATCGAAAGGAGAGATAACTGGCAAGTCTTGCGGTTGATAGTTTTGTCTCCAGCCAACATGCTCGTCAACAATTTTATTCAATACCTCTTTGAAGAGATTAACGTTCTCGCCTTTGGAACCAAGGAATAATGCTTTCAAGTTAACTTCCGGAATTTGATAGTTCATGTTCTATTCCTCCCGTGATGTATGAATTAATTAAGATGAAGATGATGAATGATAAGTTGCTTATTTCGTGAATTTATTCACTTTTTTTCCAGCTTGGCTTTTTGAAACGATATATGATAAGAGCAATGCCCACCATAACAATTGTTGCGCCTACTTGATAAATGATGTAACCCGTTGTTTGGCTTGGTTCAAGAATAGATGGCGGAATCAAGCTCACAACTAACGTAATGGCTACACTCAGCAGGGCCAATAATGATACGAACCACATCAATCCATTACCTTTGCTGCCAAGTCTGAATGGTCTTTCGACTTGCGGCATTTTGTAACGAAGACGAATTGCTGAAATTGCGATAAAAGCATATACGAGACAATAGAGAATTGTCGTTGTAATTGTGATAATCAAGAACGCACTGTTTACGTCAGGTACTACGATATAAAGAACGGAAACTAACGAGATAACAATCGCTTGAATCAATACGAACGAAATTGGAATACCTTTTCCATTTCTCTTTTGGAAGAATGGTGGCAAGTTACCATCTTCAGCGACCTTGATCATCGATTTACTTGGTCCAAGTACCCATGCACTAAGCTGAACGAGTACACCGATCAAGATCATTGCCGAAATAATATTAACGAAAATCGATGGAATGCCTAAGTCTTCACAGAAGATCAGGTAAGGCTGCGTAATATTCGCAAGCTCCATTTTCCCCATTGGAACACCGTTTGCTACAGTAAGACCTGCAATCAGGTTGAAAATAACAAGCAGGATAACGGAAGCGATAACTGCAATCGGATAGTTGCGTTTCGGATTTTCAATGTTATTCGCATGTACAGAGGAGATCTCTACACCAGCGAAGATAAAGATGATACCGGACAAGAATGCCAAGCTTCCCAAATCGCTTAGATTCGGCAGCAAGTTGCTTGCTTTGAAGTCAGCCAAGTAACCTTGTGGGTTAATGCCATTTTTGAACATATACATAAGACCCAGGATTACAAGAATAACGAATGGGATATACACCCCGATAATTGCGCCCCAGTTACCTGCAATTTTGACCATATCGAACTTCAAGTTCAATAATGTAACGCCCCAATATGAAATCAGGATAACTGCGAATATGAAGTAATTGTTTGATGATAAATCGGGAACATTAATGACGTATCCGAATAATACACCTACTGTGGATGCGACCATTACCATCCCGAAGAACATTTGTACCCATAAGAGCCATGAGGTAACGAAACCCCATTTCTCGCCTAAAGCGTTTTTAACCCAAACTTGCGGCCCGCCCTCTTCAGGGAACCCTGTTGACAGCTCGGCTGACATCAACGCGATTGGCAAGGCGAACAATACGGCTGCAACCAACATATAAAAGATTTGAGTCCAGCCTGTGGCGGCAAGTGTCGGTACACTACGAACAGTACCGAAGAACGCCATCGTAATCCCAATTAACCCGAATAGCGTCAACTTTTTTGAATTGGCCATTGATCTATCCTTCTTTCTCTCAGTTGTCTAACCTTTTCAATCTTCCTAAAATTATTCAAATCAATGAATAAGGTATGAATTGAAACTATAGGAATGCAATTGAAACGCTTCGAGCTCACCCCTTGATCATATGAAATTATTTATATATTTTTTTAGTTAATCGATTAACTTGCACCGTCAGTATACGCCTCTTATTTTGTTCTGTCAATTCGATTCAATACCTTGTCACATAAGGTTTTTTCGACATTTTCCAGAATCTTGTTACGATTTACTTTAAAGCTTTTTCCAGCAATTCGATGAAGGTCTTT
>NZ_JMDX01000246.1:0-7971 GCF_000935845.1 Paenibacillus sp. E194 | reverse complement strand
TACTGTGTACAGACTAAGCTTGATTGTCCTCCACAGCACCTCTACATAGTACGGATCTTGAAAAAATAATGCATATTGCTCCAATGTAAATGCGCCGGTTCCTCCATCTTCACGAATGCTAATCACGAACATGTACAGCATCGGCAGTACAAATACACCCAGTATCACGATCAGGCTGGGAACAAGCAGCAGTAGAGCTGCCCAAGACTTACTTCCTGCGGGCTTCGCCATTTGCTAGCCCTCCTTCCGCGGAAAGACGATGACATCTTGCTCATCCCATGTAAGCTTCACCAGTTGTTCGTCTGACACATGTTGATGACGACGCTGGGAATGAGTTCGCACACTGATCAAACCATCGGCTGTTCGTACAACCATCTCTCCATACGAACCAAGGAAGGACACCAGCGAAACAGCTCCATGCGAGCTATTGGGTTCATTCGAGGAATCTCCAGCTTCCGATCGTGCCGCTTCCATTCGAATATGTTCAGGCCGGACATAAGCGAGCACCTGCTCTCCTTCCTTGAACGAGTATCCATTACGTTCAGCCTTCAGCCTTATTCCTCCAGCTGTACGCAGTTCCCCCCAATGATCGTTTACAGCAACAACAGTAGCTTCGAAGCGATTGGATTTGCCAATAAATTCATGCACAAACGCTGAAGCTGGCTCATGATAGATTTGCTCAGGAGTCCCAATCTGCTCTACAGCTCCGTGATCGAGCACGACAATTCGATCAGAGAGATACATTGCTTCTTCTTGATCATGTGTGACAAATATCGTCGTTACGCCGATTTCCTGCTGCAGACGCTTCATTTCCTCCCTTAATTCCTCTCTTAGCTTCGCATCGAGATTACTAAGTGGTTCATCCAGCAGCAGCAGTGACGGCTCCGTCACAAGTGCCCGAGCGATAGCGATCCGCTGCCGCTGTCCTCCTGACAATTGCTTCGGATATCGATCTATGACATGCGGAAGCTTCACCAGATCAAGCACCTTCTTCACGCGATCCGCCATCTCCGACTTCGATGTCTTTCTCAGCTTCAAGCCGTATGCAACATTTTCTCCGACTGTCATATGCGGAAATAACGAGTACGTCTGAAATACCATGCCGAGGTCTCGTTTATTCGCAGGAACACCATGCATGGATTTGCCTTTAATTCGCAGTTCTCCTCCATCCGGTTCTAAGAAGCCGGCGATCATATTTAATGTCGTCGTCTTCCCACAACCCGAGGGCCCGAGGAAAGTAACACACTCTCCCCGTTCCACTCCCAAGTTGAAATTGTCAACGACGACCGTTCCACCGAAGCGCTTATGAACGCCCTGCAATTCTACGTCGTACGTGATCGTCATGAGCATATCCTCCATCCTGATTATCTATAAGTTATTTACCTACGAGAGGCGCTACTTCCTTATTGAACTGGTCGAGCCATTGCTTCGTATTGTCACTAATGACACCGTAGTCGAATTTCACAATTTTACTTTTATCAAAATCAAGCAGCTTCGCCGTATCCTCAGGCAGCTTCACATCAACAGCCGTGTTGTAATACAATTTCGTCGCATACAGCGTCTGTACTTCATCCGTCAGTAGGAAATCGATGAATGCTTTGGCAGCATTAGGATGCTTCGCACCCTTGATTAAGGAAGCGACGTTCGGCACGATGTTGGCGCCTTCTTTCGGAATGACGAACTGCAAGTCCACGCCTTGATCCTTCTGTACGATACTTCTTGCCATCGTCCAAGCTGTATATGCTGCTGTGTTATTTTGCAAATTCTGCTGCAGCTGAGCCGCAGTCTTGGCGAATGTCGGCATATAACCTGCGATTGTCTTCAGTTTATCGAAGCCTCCAGCCATGTCCTTCTCAGAACCGCCATTGGCATAAGCAAGCATAATGGTTGCTGAACGGCCGAAGTTGCTCGACATTTCAGTCAGCGTAATATTTCCCTTCATTGCAGAAAGAGCAAGATCATTCCAAGACTCCGGTACAGGCAGTCCCTTCTCCTTCACCAGCTTGACATTGTATGAGATGCCCATTGGGGTATAGTTGACCGTTACGCCGCTGTTTTCATTGATCTTCAGTTGTTCGTCAACTTTGGACATGTTCGGAATCTGTCCAGGATCGAGTGCTTCCCATAGTCCCTTCTCTCGGCCTGCCTCCTGCTCGCCACCTTCAATGACAGCTACATCAATTTGCGGAGATCCCTGCTGTGCCGTGACCTTGGCTACAATATCTGTCGATACGCCCGATACATAGGACAGCTTTACGTCTGGGTATTTTTCATTGAATTTTTTGAAAATTTCGTCCTTCATCAAGGTCTCTACCGTAGCTCCATTCCCGGCGATAACCAATTCACCTTCCACAGACGAACCATTGGAACCGCTTCCATCTTTGCTGCTGGAATTTGAAGATCCGCAAGCAGCCAACAAAGAGCCGATCAAGGTTAAAGTTAATATCAATGATGCCCAGCGACGTGCTTTCATTGTATTCCTCCCCCAAATTTGTTCACTATTAGTGAACAGTGTTTATAATTGGTGAATCTTGGTTTGATTTTAGCATAGGGGCATGGTATGTTCAATATAGAACCATGAAATTTGTCACATTTTAACACAATTTGTACCCAGTACTCGCACAATTACTTGAACAACGCCATATTTCCATTTGTCAGCATCATGCCACCAATTGAAAATATCGGCTAGTACGATCATAGGAGAGAGAATATGGAGCACTATCTGTCATCCGTTCAGAAATGCTGTACACTGCTGAAGCTGTTTCTTCACGGATCGAAGGAATGGGGAGTCACGGATTTAAGCCGCGAATTGCAGTGGTCTAAGGGGGCTGTCCATAAAATGCTGACCACCTTGGAGAGCGAAGGACTGATCAAGCAGCATCCACGGACGAAGCTGTATTCATTAGGGTATACACTGCTGGAATTAGGAAATAAGGTAAAAAACGATGATGATATGGTCAGCTTTGCAAGACCTTACTTGCAGCAGCTCGCAGACTTGACGAAGGAGTCAGTATGCTTATGTATTCGCGATCAGCAGGACGCGATCTATGTCGACAAGCTCGACTCCCCGCTGCCAATCCGCTTCATCATTGATGCCTATCGGCGATTTCCGCTCTATGCGACAAGTGCCTCGCGCGTTATTCTCGCCTATAGTCCGGAGTCGCTGCAGCAGACCGTGCTCGAAGAACCAATGACTGCCTTCACGAACTACTCCATCACGGAGCGCGAGCAAATGAGCCAGCGTCTTGCAAATATTCGCGAGCAGGGCTATGAGATAAGCTCCAACATGCGCAATATTGGCGTAACCGGCATTGCTGCACCGATCTTCCATGGTGATGGCTCTGTACATGCAGCCATTAGCCTAATCGGCCCTAGTGATCGAATGGAGCCTCATGTCGATCGCTGGATCAGCATGCTTCTGCAGCTGACACAAGAGATGTCGCGCCTGCAAGGCTTTAGTTAGACGCGTATCTTTGCAAGCAACGCATCGCCCTCATCATACATAAGGGAAGCTGGATTGAAGAGGAACCTTCCCCTCAACCCGCTTCCCTTATTGTTGTTCTTGCTATTGGATGATCACAATTCGCACAGCGGAACCGTTATTCACGGTTCAGTTCGAGCCACTGCGACCCATCCTGTTTATTGATCGTAAACGTAAAGCCCAGTATTTGCGCCAGCGAGCGGAGCGGAACATATAATTGCCCATCCTTCGCTTCCGGTGCTAACGGCATGTCAATCGTCTGTCCCCCAACCTTCGCCTGCTTGCTCTTCAATGTCAGCTCGGTTATGGTTCCCGTAATATCATCTGTAATGGTCAGCTTCGTCTTGTCTTCCCACTTCAGCTTCGCATCGAATTCCTCCGTAATAACGCGCAGCGGAACCATCATCGTTCCACTCTTCGTATATGGCAGCGCCATATCATCATAGAACCAGTCGTCATAGTTCGTTGTTGAGACAGGGATTGTCGTCCACTTCTTCGTTACTCCCGCTTGCTTCAGCCATTTGTACGCCACAGATGAAGGGTCGAAGTGTCTGAGCCACTTGCCAGGCGTCATCTCTGGATCTGTTAGGGATACGGAAGAGGAGAAATCCACGTCATCCACCTTCACATTTCCATTCAGATTTCCATATTCGGTTGATTGGTTAATGGTAACCTTCTTGAACGGAGCGTCAGCAGAAGCCGGAACAGCGATCGCCAACGATGCATTCAGCTTACGAATATTCGATTCCTGATCTGTATACAGATCCAAGACGAGCTTCGTATCTGGCCCGAGCAGAACTGCCGCGTCCGGATTGCTCTTCACCCAAGCCTCATAGTCTTGATCCAGCTGTGAAATGATGGACGGCAGTTGTTCCTTGAACATCTTGTACGCCGTCAATCCAAATATCTCGCCATCCGTTAGAATGTCTGGAACCGAGCCTTCCATCTCAGGAGCTGCTTGCGATAGCGCAGCCGTTAGCATTGGTACGTACCATTTGCCCATTTCTAGAAACCAAGCCTTCATACCCTCTTCGTCCTTCAGAGCGGATTGAAGCAACTGCTTCACCCATGGCACCAATTCATTGCCTCCGAATTCAATATGAAGCTGCGATAGAGGCAGCGATTGTCCCATTATTTGCTCTGTGACTTGCTTTACAGATGCATTTTGAGGATTCGGCGCATGCTTGCCGAATAGCGTTATCGTAGATTCAGCAAAAGCCTTCAGTTGCTTAGAAGCAGGCTGAACAGTGGGTAAAAGCTGGGTATTCATATCATTGCTAATTACAATAGGGGATTTAGCTCCCTCTAGCTTAAGCGCCATACGATTGTCTTTCCAACCAATCGTGAACGGAACCTCGTCGCTTGCCACCTTCAACTTGCCACTCATCGAAAAACGCTGAGCATCCTGCGCCTTCACTTGAACCGTCAATTGCGCATCGTTGAATGCTTTTATCATTGCAGCATCATCATCTCGCAGTTTGCCAGATGCCGGTTCAAAATGAATGCTCATCGTCTGCTGTGCTTCATACGAGTTGATGTCCAGCTGCTTTTTCATTACCTTCGTCACATCAAGTCCGCCAATCGATTGGCAGCCTGTTAACAGCACAAGAACTGCCGCCATGCACATTGCTAACCACTTGCATGTTTTCATGTCCCGTTTCCCCTCTTTCCATTTCATATCGAATACCTGCCACTATAATTCCGCTGCGATACGTAAGCTGTATGTACCTCATGACCATTATGAAGGACATCGGAATACCGTGTAAAGGAAATAATTCCGACACTATAACGGAGATCCCCTGTTGGCTGCAGTTACTCCTGCAATTACTCTAGTAGTTATTCTTGTAGTTGTTCTTGTAGTTGTTCTTGTAGCTGTTCTTGCCAATCATCTGTTATCTGTATCAGCCGTCCTCCAACCGTCTCACTGCCTGAATAGAAAAAGCGCTGCCAGCTATATTCCAAGAAATACAGCGGACAGCGCCTAAATGTAGCAATGCCTATTCAATCATTCGTATGGAAGTACTAGACATCTAAATTAGCTATTCGTTCATTGTGGAAAATCACTGAATTCCGCTTCGTTCCACATTGCAGATTACACATCCTTGATTGGAGCCAAGCTCCACACTTCCTGATGGGTTGCTATAGCTTCTGGTTCCAAGGTAACAAGCGGCCCGAGTGACTCTAGTTCCAATATATGCTCGTTCGTATACAGTTCAAAGGAGCAGCCCCCGTCCGGATAACTCGCACCAGAAATCGGTTCATAGCGCTTCTCAAAAACGACTCCATTTCTTGTATAAGACGCCTTGCCCTCCTCTTGAAGCATACCGAACTTGAACGCTTGCTTCAGGTGAGCAACTTGCTTCACTTCGATATGCCGTTCACCCCATGTCACCCGTTCATCATTCATAGCAGCATATGACCACAGCGAAATGGAGCGGTTCGGGAGCAGACCGGTATCTCTTGTAATCTGCGGAACAACAGCTGTACCGCCCGGAGCCATAACCGTAATCGCCCACGGCGCCAGCTGAATCGGCCATGCTCCCTTATTAGCAATACGGTGGATGACAACGAGGTCGTCTTGCTGGAAGATCAGTTCGATCTCTTTGGCGCATTGCGTCCATGGTTCTACCGGAGCAATCAATCTCACGCCTGACGCTGTTCGTACGTATTCAATAGGCCGATCATCCGGCGTGTACGTCCGCGGATAAGCTTCTGGACTTGCCCATAACCGATGCCCGCCGCGAAGCAGCCAACCGTCGCTGCCTAAGGCATGGAACGCTTCTCCCTCCTGCCGGATCGCCCCTTCACGATCCTCGAACAGCATATTTTCTTGACCGCATAAGCTGAAATGCATAATTCGGATGCCGAATGTAAGCGGCACAATTACCTCATATGTTCCATTCTCTAGGTGCAAACTTTCGCCCCAGCGTTCATGCTGGATTGTGTTCATCTGTAAAGCAGCCACTATCGTTTCCCCTTCCGTCCTCATCCCTTTTGCTTCATTCTTCTCACTATCAGGATGTCTTCTAAATTCGAACATGGCTATTTTTGCTCATACCCGCATGCCATGGCGAAGCGGCAGAAGGCCTCGCGTCCCAACTCATCATGCTTGAATACGCCCGCTTGACCCAGTATGGTCACGAACTTATTGCCGATTTCATGCAAAATGACCTGTCTAGCCTTGTCAGCTGCCATAATCCCGTATTGATCCAGTAATTGATCCACCCAAACACGATGAGGATATAGGCTATCAGTTTCTTTCAGTTGATCCCTTGCCTCCCCCCATTGTCCTTGTTCGGACAACAGAGTCGTAATCCGCTCAATATCTTGCTTCAGACGCCCTGGGAGAATCGCAAGCCCCATCACTTCAATTAACCCGATATTTTCCCTCTTAATATGGTGATGCTCTCGGTGTGGATCGGAAGATGCCCTCAGGGTGAACCTCATCTGTGCGATTGTTGCGAAGCACCAAGTCCATCTCGAATAACGAACCCCGGCGCCTTACAATTGGCGTAATCGTATTGTGACGAATCGATTCTCCGTCACGAGTCGTACTCGCTGCAATCCCTACGCTGTCATCACTGTACAGCTTCCACTGCTCATAGATTTCGTCTGCACATTGTAGCAGGACATCCGGCTGCTCACCTTGCAGGCGCAGCACTGACATTGGCCAGTGAACAATCCCTGCAGTTACGCCAGGGTATGCCGAATGTGTGAACCGAGTCTCGATCGGCGCTCGTTCAATTGGGAACGTATGTCTGCCCGCTTGGAAGTGATCATGACTAAGGATCGATCCACCTACAATGGGCAGGTCAGCATTGGAACCAATGAAATAATGCGGGAATTGCTCCGTAAAGTGCAGCAAACGGGCAAACGTATTACGCGTTAGTTTCATCGGAATATGCTCGCTGTTGAAAATAATGCTGTGCTCGTTATAATACACATACGGCGAGTATTGGAAATACCATGCTTCTCCGTTCAACTCCACTGGGAGAATGCGCAAATTTTGCCGGGCAGGATGATCCAGTCTTCCTGCATACCCTACATTATCCGCGCAGAGCAGACATTCGGGATAGTGAGATGCGGACAACTGCGCAGCAAGCGCAATTTCCTGCGGACTCTTCTCCGGCTTCGACAAGTTGATCGTCATTTCCATTTCACCGAACTCACTCATATGGAGCCAGTATTCATTGTTGCGGACACGATCAGTCCGAATATAATTGCACTTTTGATTGAGACGATAGAAATCATCGGTTGCACGCTCCATTCCATCCGTCATCCGTATGCGTTGGAAACGATCCTGCATCTCAGAAGGACGCGCCATGAGAAGCCCCATAATCCTAGCATCAAGTAGATCGCGCTGCGTCATTGTGCAATCTGGAAGAATCCCGCTCTCATAGGCATAATCCAGCAGCTCATCGAGTATATGATGCGGTTCATCCGGAATAGCTTCCCATTGCTCATCTCGGAAGCTTGAACAAGGCTCTGGC
>NZ_JMDX01000245.1:0-8235 GCF_000935845.1 Paenibacillus sp. E194 | reverse complement strand
CCGTAACTTGGTCGATATATGACACAGTGGCATTGAATAAACTTCTTGATAGCAACGAACAAGTTCGTCTGGATAGTGCGGCGGCGATAAACGCATGTGTGACCAGTTTTACGCAGTCGGGTGATGGTATCGTCAGACCGAACGGGTCTTTCCAGGGAGCTGATATGCTCGATAGCATGGAAATATATACGTCAGGCGGAGCAGAAGGTCAAACCCCGCAGATTGCGATGATGACAAACTCGGGAGCGTACAAAACCCTCGTGAAAATTACGAATGTGGGGACTCATGAAATCGAGGGCGTACAGACCAAAAACGGCAACGTATATTTTACAATCGTTACGGATCCCGTAAATAAGAAAGATACACAGAAAGTTTATTACGTTCCTGATAGCGTATTTAAATAGCGGTCAAACGGGTCAACCTTAGTACATAATTCCAAACAGAAATCAAGTGCAAACATAATAAGCTGCCAATTTGGTGGCTTTTTTGTCGTCTTGAAGAAGTATTGGAGCTCACAACAGATGAATGCTTAGAATGTCGACCATCATCGGGTACATGGGAATATCGCTCTTACAACTGCAGCTCTAATTAGATTAAATTTTGAAATATAGACTGGAAAATATGGAAATTACAAGCGATGAGGGAGATAATAAATATAGGAAAGACGCCTTGTTCAATGGGATAAATATCGTGAAAGCATATGAAAGGAGTTCACTATGGAATATGAAGCGTTAGTTGCTCGGTTTCTTCATTTTCTGTCGGTTGAAAAGCAGCCTATAAGCTTGGCGTTTCTCAATGAACTTATTCAGAGGCATCAAGAGAGAGTAAGATGGGAAACGCTGACGAAAATAATCGATTGGGAAAAAGGAAATCGAACAGGAAACTACCTCCCTTCTATTGATACGTACATCGAGCGCATCGTGAACAAAGGGATGGGAGGAACATGCTGGACAAATGCAATAGGGTTTCATTGGCTGCTATCCCGGCTTGGATTTTCCGTTTCTTATATGTACATGGACCCTGGCCACTTGTGTTTGCGCGTAGACCTTGATCAACCTTACTATGTAGATGTTGGGTATTGTGCTCCGCTATTTCAGGCATACCCGCTGTATCAATCTTTTCAAGTGAAAAATGTAAGGGAAGTCTTTACCTATCAGGTATCTCAGAATGAAATTCAAATTATTCGAAACCCCGGACCTACTAAAACCATTGATCCCAATCCGATAGTATTAGAAAAAATGACTCCGCTGATTAGGAATGCGAACAATTGGGATACATCACCTATGCTGCAAAACATTCAAATTTTCGGCTATATCAATGGAATTCCGACTTCGTTGAACGATAATGTGCTAAAGCAATATTTTCAGCATGAGAAGGTGGAAAGACATCTAAACCCTGATGAGTTGAGAGAATGGGTTACGGAAAAGTTTCAAATCGATCAGCAAATGTACGAAAATGCCTTAAGCATATTCAATGAGAAGAAAACATAATGTATGGAGCCTCATCGAGAATACATGTTATTAGATAGGAAGCAGATCTTATATGCTACCGAAATAAAATATTTACCTTTTCCTTTTTTATATTCAAACTTTTTCTTAGTTTATTACATAAGATTGAAAAATCGATAGAGTAATTATATCTAAAAATGGTTGACAATGGAATAAATATACTATATAACTAGATTAGTTACATTATCTGGGTATAATGTGATAAATTATGAAGGGGAGGAAATGCAGAAATGAAACCTAGTGTGAAACGTCTTCTGGCCACAACACTGTCTACGGCAATTATCTTCTCTGTGACATCACCTGTATTTGCTAATGTTGTTCCTACAGCTACCACTCCAAGCTCGTTTGACATCTCTAGTCTTTCAAAACTTGATAGAATTGAATTGGAATTGAGACAAGTTGACTACGCAGATCTTTTCAGAACTGTAGGTACGAATCTTGGAATAGTTGAGGCTTCTGGTGAAGCAAGCACGTTGGGATTGAAAGGTAAAGCCGCAAAAGAAGCAGCAAAAGCAATGATCAAAAAACTCAAGAATGTTGGATCGCGGGCTTGGAACGAGCAGATAGCTAACTATGTGGATAAAATCCCATTATTGAGCAAAGGAGCAAAAGATACTCTTAAATATTATCTTGGTTATCAAGTGTTAATGGAAGCTTTAAATGTTATGGTTAACTTTACAGGCATGGCAGAGGATGGACTCACATATGCTTTAGAATATGTTGGGTTGCCTAAATGGTTGGCTGAAATTGCAGCTAGAGCTATTGTCTTCTTCCTGTTGTAAGGCAAATAAAGGAGGGACTAAACGTGTATATACTGGCACTGATTATACTTATCATTACAGGTTTGGTATCCTTACTTGATATTTTGTTTGGTATAAGTAATTTAGGTGGTGAGGGGTTCAATCTGACGATTAGAATCTCACGGTTGTTGTTCGTTTCCTCAGCACTATTTTTGTTGGTTCGAAAGGATAAAAGCAGTAAAAAAAAGGACTAGTTCCCTTGCAAGGAGACAGGACTAACTTGGTATATCAAGGGGGACTTTGAGACGTACTCGTGAATTCGGACGATTCGAATCATCGCTGAACATTTCAAGGAACAGATCGAGTTCGAATTAAGCGATGCGTTCAAGGATCGAATCAAGCGAAGACCAATCATTGAACATAAAAATGCAGAAATGAAAAGATTCCACGGTATGGGCACGGCTAAATATCCAGGTATCTTTCGTATGCGAAACAAGCCTACCTCACCGCGTTCGTTGTAAACGCAAAGCGGATGGTAAAGCTAATAGAGCAAAAGCAGCCTACTCCTCGGGTGAGGATAGACTGCTTTTTTCTCTTATGGGGCTCTTTTTTTCATTTTTTGGCTTTCAGCTCAATAATATTGAGGCTTTTGTAGGGATCTCCTATAGGGCATCTTTTTATTATTCTGAATGAGGTATAAAAGTTTCATACAATAAATCTAGCAGGACTATACATAATTACATAAAGCGACATTTTGATTACTTAATTCTAAAAATAATTTTTTATACTATCATTGTTCGACAGACAGGTGCTTGCCTGCATGTTAAATTAAGATCGACATTTAGATAAATTCTAAATGTATCAAATTATAGGAGGAAATAGAAGATGAAAAAAGTATCTATCGCATCTTTGGCCTTACTTCTTGTGTGCAGTTTGTTTATGTCGGTTGTTTCTGCGTCTGCAAGTCCGAAGGTTCAGCAAGTAGTATTGCAAGCACAAGGTAACACTACGACAGATCTTGATGAAGTCGCTAACTATTTTGGTTTTTCTGAGCAAGAAAAACAGGATTTCGTCAAATTGATTAACGAAAAAGAATCGCCTGAGTACGAAGTAAAAGGAAAGTTGAGTTGGGCAGTTAAAGCTCTAAAGGCGGCATGGGATCTGATTCCTGATAGTGTGAAGGTAGCTTTGGGAGGCACAGCAGGTTTTGCTACGCTATTAAATGTAATTGACAACTTTACTGGCGCTGTTGAAGATGCTGTCTATGCAGGAGCACTTGCAGTAACAGGGAACGAGACGGTTGCTTGGTGGATCACTAAAGCATTGATGTTATTGCTGTAAGTAAAAGTCCCGAGTACAACTTTTATCTAGAGGTGGTGAGAGCTTGGAAGACAAAAAGTTTAATAAGCTAACCAATGCAACAGCTGTCATTCTCCCAATATTATTTATTGTCACATTCTTTGTTTTGCTCAAAATGAACTACTTGGTTACAGATATTATTGCATATGTTTTAGCTGTTGTTTGGATTGTGGTTACAATAAGAGGTATGAAACGGCGGAAGTGATGGGAACAATGCTAAAACAGGGACACCTTCGGGTGTCCTTATTAAATAAGAGATTGATTTATTAATGGGGGGCAACTTAGTGTCGATTAACACATGATGGGAGGTTTAATATCAAAGATAATCAAAGTCAAAGAAATTCCGGTTTTTTGTTTAGTTCAGCTTTAATTTGTTTCCAACAACGGTGATGAAGTAATAATCGTTCAAGCAGAAGACCTACAACTAATCCAAAATGAACTCGCTTGTTTATAGGAATGCTCGACAGCACAGAAATATATACGTCAGGGGAGCAGAAGGTCAAACCCCGGAGATTGCGATGATGACAAACAATGGAGCGTACAAAACCCTCGTGAAAATTACGAATGTGGCATGACGTTTCTTAATGAGTTATCCAAAAACATCAAGAAAGAGTGAAATGGGAAACGCTAACGAAGATACTCGATTGGTAAAAAGGAAATCGAAAAGGCAACTATCTTCCTTCAATTAATACGTAAATCGAGCGTATCGTGAACAAAGGGATGTGAGGAATATGCTGGAGAAATGAAAGGGGGTTACTTTGGCTGTTATATGAAATTAAGGATGCCCTCAAAAACGCATCCTTTTTATTATTCTGTATCAGGTTTGAAAACTAAATACAGTACATAAACAATAAGTGTAGCGAAACCTAATTCAAATAATAGCCTCAAATAATCCAATTGATAAGCAACAAAGAATTCACCAACTTTTTGTTCGCCTTGTAACTCCCACAGAGGAACGTACTCCTTGGATTCATACTTCATTTCTCTGCCCCAAACTACTGTCACTGGAACTTTTAATACACCTAAAATTGTGATTACGATCAAATAAATACTCAGAAAATTTCTCTTAATAAGCAAATACAGGACCTCCCATAAAATAGTTGATTCACATTATTCGATATTTCGAGAACAAATCTCCTAAAATTATTTTTTATTGCATCAATATTCGACAGACAGGCATTTGACTAAATGTTAAATTAAGATCAACATTTAGGATTTATCTAAATGTACCATATTATAGGAGGGATAAGAAGTTGAAAAAAGTATCTATTGCATCTTTGACTTTTCTGCTTTGCAGTTTGTTCATGTCTGCTGTATCTACAAGTCCAGACATTACACTGAAAAGCGAAAATGTCCCTGGTTCTGAGAAGAGATGATTAGATGTTGACATATTTGATTATTTTCATAGCCAACTTTGTAGTAGCTTACTTCTACATCGACTATGGAGACTATTTTAAAGCTTTTTGGCTGTCAGTTTACTTGGTGACTATGGTTTTTGTAGTTGATTTAATTAAGCACTATATAAAAAAAGGAAACAAGAAATAGAGTCAGGCTAAACAAGGTTCTCTCTTTCTTAGCAGATTGCAAGCTAACCACCGTCCTTGATGGAGTTCGTTATGAAGTTCGTTGTATTGTCGGTTTAAACTCTTTTGACCTTAGAATTTCCTACTGAAGATACCAATGTATTTGTGTAAATTTCGCTCTGATTCAAAATGATCGCATCTACTGTATCTTGGGGCGTAGGATTAACGGCAGAAGATATTATGTTGTCCTTTATTTAATACCTTAAAGGTAGGAGGTGGTATTTATGGATCTGGAAACTAGAAAAATTTTGAAATTTATTATTAGAACTATTGCAGTTATTTTAGTTCTTGTCATCATCTTAATTGTTTTTGGCGTAGTCCAGTTCATCATCTTGACAAATAGTTAACGGACATAAGGATGGAAAATCCAAATTTATTTCCCTTATTCAGAATAAGGTTTTTTTAATAGGGCAACTTTGTGTGTCGATTAACACATGATGGGAGGCTTAATATGAAAGATAGTCAAAAGTCAAGGGTGTTAGTAAAAAATACGGCTTTGATGAAATAGTCTATATATAAATATATACATATCTAATGGTTCCTAGTGCGAGCAACTGCGCCAACAATTTTAAGGCAGTATTATCGTTTAATATCGATCAAAATATCCGGTTTTTGTTTAGTTCAGCTTTAATTGTTTCCACCAACGGTGCTGAAGTATAATCGTTCAAGCAGAAGATTTACACCTAATCCAAAATGAATTCGCTTGTTTATAGGAATGCTCGATACTGACTTAACAACTTCTTCATTCATACAAATGCTAGGAATGCTCTTTAGCAGTCTCATAAGACGCGCAGCATTCATTTCCCCAACTTCTTTGGCCATCATATCAGTCTCCTTTATATGAATCTATATCTATTATTATCGTTTGAAACAAAATAACCCCAATACATTGAGACTAGTATCGGAGTTATTGAATTATTGTTTCTTTCTTTCTCCTTGACGCATTTGCATCTCGATTATTAATTTATCAAGTTGTTGGCTGATTAGTATCACTTCTTCGTCTATAAATCCGCCCTTAATCTGGACAATCTCCGTAAGTTTTTTTCTAAGCTCGTTAATTTTATTATCTAAAGAGTCTATTATCACTCACCTCACGTACACTATCTCTTCTTTCTGAGTATAATGCACGTTCTAGTAAGATATGTGAAAATATTACACTTCAACACTTTGTCGAAAAATGAAAAGGAGCATCAAAGATGCTCCCCTCATTACCACGGATATATGCTGCCATGATCTCCTGAGAATGCGGCTACTGTTGTCACAAAGGTAACTGTATAAAGAAGGGACTTAAAATACAGGCTTTTGATTAAGTTTTTCATGCTTAACCCTCCATTTCGTTAGCTATGCGTGAAATATTTGCTTAACTTTTCAAACGTAGTTTGTGGAGAAACACTGTGATCTAGATTCATTCGCATAATCATATTCAGGCATTTCTTCTCTTTAATCGTGTCGTTAATCTTAGAATAGTGTAATGCCCCTTCTAAGAAGTGATTAATACATGTTTCAAAATCACCAACGGCTAAGTAGTATTCTCCTTTGATTTGAAGATAATCAGCGTATCTGGAACAGATCAAAGGGTTGCTCCTGTCTATAAGGGACTGATCTATATTGCTAGTGCGTAGAAGATTATTAGCGCTTTCTAGATCATTTTGTTGCAGGAATAAGCGAAGAAGCTGGTTTGTTGCCGAAATTTTGTAATTATTACTACACGATTGCAGGAATAATAGTAGTTGTTGAATTGCTTGCTCAACATTTCCTTTTTTTGCATTTAATAATGCTTCCATAAGAATAACATTTTCTTGGGCATTCGGATAGTCAAATTGTTTGTATTGTAATGCGTAAAGTCCAGATTCTTCATACTCCTCAAGAGCAAAGTATGAGTCTCTGAGCATACCTAGTGCATATACTTTGTAGGGACTTGTACCGTTATCCATTATCGTCTTGCAATGATGAATGCACTCAGTATAGAGTCTCAAATTATAAGCATGAATTCCTAGCTTGTAGTATAGCTCAATGCGATCTTGTTGCGACAAAAATTCAATGTAGTGAAGAATATACTTCCCACTATAATAAGTTTCCTTCAATTTGCTAAAATCATTTCGTTCAATAAGATATTGTTGGTACAGACCTTTTGCTATGTAGGGCATGATTCCGTGTGAACGCGAGTGATCAATGATGAGGGTATATAAGGATAATCTGATGGAGGGATCTTCAATGGAAGCGATGTGTTTATAAAGCTTTTCGGTTAAGTCGAAGCTGTCTTCATTAGGAGCTTCAAGGTATTTTGTTGCAACTTTTCTTATCAGATCGATGTCACTATTTTGCTGAATCGATACTGATAAAATATGTAGCAATACGTCAGATCTCTTCTCGGTATCTACATAATAATGAACGATCTCATCAAAAGAAATCTGTAACGCTACTGATAAGGCATATATAGCTGCAAATTCAGGGCGCTTTACATCGTTATTCTCAAGCCTTGATATAGCGCCTCTGTTGACACCAGACAGTTCAGACAGTTGCGTGATTGACATATTTGAGGCACGTCTAGTATCAAGTATTAGTTCACCTATCGTCTTTTGAATAAGAGTTGATTCCAATTCATTTCCTCCTCTTACTAAATTGACCAACTATATTTTACCATATTGTATAGCTCATGTAAATTGATCGATGATATGAGAAAGATAAGAAATGGAAGGAGATAATTCTAACTCTTTTGTTTTGGGTGGTGAATAGGCTTGATTATACGACTTCATTTCTCTGCATCTAGATTAATCAATGAGGCGAAATGATTTTAGGAATACACAAAATTCATGATTGTTGAAAGCTACTGTTTCCCTATTACGTGGGAAACATGGCTTTTGTTGTCTGGGTGGGTCTTTTTACTTTAGTAAGAACTTGCTATATTTCAAAACGCCTATGCACATCGGTTCACCTACATGAATTATGCGAATAAAACGGGTGAAAGACTAGGGGAGACCTATCGTGTTGATGGAGGAAGTAATAGTAAATATACGGTTTTCCGGGTACAAACGAAAGAAGGTA
>NZ_JMDX01000244.1:0-8305 GCF_000935845.1 Paenibacillus sp. E194 | reverse complement strand
AATACGGCAGCCAGGAACGTATTTTCTGTAAATGCACTTACATCGTGTAGCAGCGTCGTGCTGAGCGACATCACTAGGACGCCGAGTAATGTGGATAGGGCAAAGGTTTTGCCAATTTGTTTGTAGCCGATAATCAGGAAGGGCAAGTTAAGTAGAAATAGAAATACACCGAGTGGCACTGAGGTTACATAAGACAAAATAATCGAAATGCCGGTTACTCCACCGTCTGTAATTTGATTCGGAACAAGAAATAGCTCAAGTCCGACACCCATTAAGACTGACCCAATGACAATAAAGATAATTCGCTTGAGAAGCTTGATTAGGCTGATCTTCGTGTGCTGATACTGCTGCACACTGGAAATAGCTGCAGAATCGAGTGCTCCCAACTGGGCAATTCCCTCAAACTGGTTCATATCCTGCGAAGCCGATGCATGACTCCCCTTGGAACTGTTGCTGTCTGCACTGGTGTTCGTTGTCAGATGCTCCACCGCGTTCACCTCTCTATATAAGCCTTAAATGTACTACACTCATTATTATATCGGAATTTACTTCCTTGTTGGACCCTATTGGAAAATATTAATAACAAGAACACTAATTCGAGCGTCGGTTTCACCTATTTATTTGCATAAAAAAACACAGACTCTCCTCACTCTTGCAAGGAAAATCCGTGTTGCTTATTCCCTGTTATCTTATCCCTCAGGATTGTTGTGGCTGACATGATTCGCCATCTTCGTCTTCTTAGACCCTGACAATGGCTCTTGCATCGCATTCCGTTCATTGCCTGCTTGATGCCGGCTGGATTGCTCCTTGTTAGGTACAGGGATTGCTCTTGGCTTGCTCATTGCACGCACACTCCTCCGTCATTATAAGTGTTCTAAGTCCGTCGGCTTATCATGATTCAGTGCATCCTGATGGCGTCGATCATTGTGATCCTGCTGTAACTGCTGGGCATGATGACTATTGACGGGTGCCTGCTCCAAGTCCTTAACGACATTGCTCAGATTTTTGTCCAGACCATCCTTTGCTTTCGTCACCTTCATCCCTCCTACTGTAAGCCGTGATGGGTTACATCATGTAGCACTTGCGCGCATTCATGAATATGACGCACATAATTCTGTACAAGCTCCTGTACAACCTCAGTCCGCTCATCGATATGAACCCCACTCTTCTCGACATCGATCAGATTGAGCTCTACCTCGCGCGAATCCACATAAGCGCAATGGAAATCGAATGAGTACATTTGGCGGCCGGCTGTATCGATATGAATAACGAGTGCCTGTGGATTGGCGCCGTCAGGCAGTACTGTGGCTTTATCGCCAGGCTCAAGCTTTGCTGGCAGCGTTTGCTGCCATGCATCCACAAGCCTCGATTGATCGACTTGCGGTTGTTCTTCCTGATTCATAAGAGCTACACCTCCACTATTCAATTACAGTTTGCGGCCAGCAGAGGCATTTTATACAGCAAAAAACCCACATCACCAAGGATGTGGGTTCAACATGTAAAAGTTATGGCGGAGAGGGTGGGATTCGAACCCACGTGAGCTTGCACCCTAACGGTTTTCAAGACCGCCCCGTTATGACCACTTCGGTACCTCTCCATATTCGACTGCCCGAGTCGAGTCGGACAGTCTTTATTATATCATAGGCATTACGACAATGCAACTATGACCTTTCAATTATTTGTGGCGAATGGATTCCAATCCGCCCATATAAGGACGCAATGCTTCCGGAATCACAATGGAACCGTCTTCTTGTTGGTAGTTCTCCATAATTGCAGCGACAGTACGTCCAATCGCAAGGCCGGAGCCATTCAGCGTATGCACGAACTCAGGCTTGGATTTCGTATCGCGACGGAAGCGAATGTTCGCACGACGCGCCTGGAAGTCCTCGAAGTTCGAGCAGGATGAAATCTCACGATACGTTCCGCTGCTTGGCAGCCATACTTCCAAGTCATACGTCTTCGCAGAGCTGAATCCAATATCTCCTGTGCACAATGCCATCACACGATACGGCAAGCCAAGCAGTTGCAGAATCTTCTCTGCTTGGTTCGTCAGTGATTCCAATTCAGCATAAGAATCCTCTGGCTTAACCATCTTCACCAGCTCGACCTTATTGAATTGATGCTGACGGATAAGTCCGCGAGTATCACGGCCAGATGCGCCTGCTTCAGAACGGAAGCAAGAGCTGTAAGCTGTATAATAACGAGGAACTTGTTCGTCTGTCAGAATCTCATCGCGGTGAAGGTTCGTTACTGGAACTTCTGCCGTCGGGATGAGGTAATACTCCGTACCTTCCAGCTTGAATAGATCTTCCTCGAACTTCGGCAACTGACCTGTACCGATCAAGCTGTCACGGTTCACGATAAGCGGAGGAAGCACTTCTTCATATCCATGCTGCATCGTATGTACGTCCAGCATAAAGCTGATTAGGGCACGCTCCAAGCGGGCTCCTGCCCCCTTGTAGAATACGAAGCGAGAGCCTGTTACCTTTGCAGCTGATTCGAAGTCCAAGATGCCGAGATCCTGCGCGATATCCCAATGCGCCTTTGTTTCGAAGGAGAATGCGGTAGGCTCGCTCCAACGGCGAACTTCTACGTTATCATCCTCTGATTTGCCTACTGGTGTACTTTCATGAGGTACATTTGGAATGGACAATGTAATCTGCTCCATTTGTACTTCAATACCACGAATCTCTTCATCGAGCTCCTTAATCCGATCGCCTACTTCACGCATTTGCGCAATAAGTTCGTCGGCTGACTCGCCTGCCTTTTTCTTCTTCGCTACATCTTGAGACACGACATTACGTTGATTTTTCAACTGCTCGGTCTCTTGCAGCATTTCGCGGCGACGTGCGTCAAGCTCCGGGAAGTCCGCGATCATTTCTTCCGATTTGCCTCGATTTTGAAGCGCTGTTACTACACGTCCATAATCACTTCTTAACAATTTGATATCTAGCACCGATTGACCCTCCTGCCAGAAACGGATGAACACCCCTCACGATATACGCGGAGCTGTTTGATTCGATCCGTATCATACTATTTCACTATTATAACGTATATCCGAGAAAAACACCTTAACTCTCCTAACATCAGGAGAGTCAAAGTGTTTGTTATTCTTTATCCTGCTACATTTGCAGCCTGTTTAACCATCTCAACGAAATAGCTGTGCAGGCTAATATCTGATGTCAGCTCCGGATGGAACGAGCAAGCTAGAAGCGAGCCTTGTCTTGCTGTTACAATCTCGCCGTTTACCTCGCAGAGTACATCAACACACTCACCGACTGATTGGATAAGTGGTGCCCGAATGAAAACCGCACGTACTGGCTGCTCGATCCCTTTCACATCTAAATCCGCCTCGAAACTTTCACGCTGCCGTCCAAATGCGTTGCGCATTACCGTCATATCCATCAGCTGCAAATGCGGCTCCTCTGAGCCTTGTTGGCCTTCCACTCGTTCCGCCAAGCAAATCAGTCCCGCACATGTGCCGAAGATCGGCTTGCCAGCTGCTGCAAATGCCTGAATCGCCTCGATAAAGCCGTACTTCCGCATCAGCTTGCCAATGGTTGTACTCTCTCCACCGGGAATGACAAGCCCTTGAAGCTCATCAAGCTGTTCTGACCGCTTCACGGCTACCGCATGGGCTCCTGCCGCTTCCAAGCTGCGCATATGTTCTGCTACCGCGCCTTGCAGCGCCAATACTCCGATGTTCATCCGTGAAGTCCCTTCTTTCCCCTGAGCTACTAATACACCTATAGAAAGGATATAGAGCGCTTAACGCCGACTAGGAAGCACCGTCATGGTGCTTCCTCATCTACCCTGCTTCTATAATTACCAGCCGCGATCCTGCATACGCTCAGATGGCGCAAGCTTGGAGATCTCAATCCCCTTCATCGGTGTACCCAGGTTCTTGGATACGTTCGCAATCAGAGCATAATCTTCATAATGAGTTGTCGCTTCCACAATCGCACGAGCGAACTTCTCAGGACTGTCGGATTTGAAGATACCAGAGCCAACGAATACGCCGTCAGCGCCCAGATGCATCATCAATGCTGCATCTGCTGGTGTTGCAACGCCGCCTGCAGCGAAGTTCACGACTGGCAATTTACCTGTCTCATGAACATGTAACAGCAAGTCATACGCTACACCCAAGTTTTTCGCTTCTGCATACAGCTCGTCCTTCGACAAGCTCTGCACTTTGCGAACTTGGCTAGTGATCAAGCGCATGTGGCGAACAGCCTCAACAATGTTGCCTGTTCCCGGTTCACCCTTCGTACGAAGCATTGCTGCTCCTTCGCTAATACGTCGAAGTGCTTCACCCAAGTCTTTAGCGCCGCATACGAATGGGATGGTAAATGTATTTTTGTCAATATGGAATACTTCGTCTGCTGGAGTCAGCACTTCCGATTCATCGATGTAATCTACGCCAAGGGATTCCAATACTTTGGCTTCTACGTAATGACCAATGCGTGCCTTCGCCATAACTGGAATCGATACAACATTCATAACCTCTTCTACGATTGTTGGATCTGCCATACGAGCTACGCCACCAGCTGCACGAATATCAGATGGGACACGTTCAAGCGCCATAACTGCTGTTGCGCCTGCTGCTTCAGCAATTTTCGCTTGCTCTGCATTCATGACGTCCATAATGACGCCACCCTTTTGCATTTCTGCCATACCACGTTTTACTCGAGCTGTACCTGTTTCCATTCTGATTGCCCCCCGCCACTAGTCAGTCATTTTCGATTGCTACAGTTTCATCCCTCTATTTTACATGATCGTCATTCGAATAGACAATTGATTTTGTCACAGACGAAAGCCAATTCCTATGACCAATACTGCGAAACTAGAACAAATTCTTAATAGACTTGAACAAATCTGCGAAAAATTCCCCGATTGCACGGAAAAATAGACGCCACCAGCTGCCCTTCTCCACTTCTTCTGTTGCAATCATGTTCACTGTCTTCTTCTGCTCGGCACCATTGTCCTTGTAAGTGAACGTCACTGTACCCACTTGCTGTCCCTTCTTAATAGGCGCAACAAGCTCATTTGCCGGCTTCAGATTCACTTCTTGTGTAATTTTTCCTTCTGTGGTCGCTCCTTTTGAAATGACGAATGACACGCCTGTTTCAGCAACGATTGGCACTTCCGTATCTACACCTTTTTTGATTGGAGCTGTCTCCACACCTGCTACAGTCTTCTTCGGTGCGATCTCATTCTTTATTTCAAAATGCTCGAAACCGTGATTAAGCAGCTTCGCTGTTTCTTCGAACCGTGCTCCTTTATCTTTCGCGCCCATTACAACCGAGATCAGTCGCATATTATCGCGTACTGCCGTACCTGCGAAGCAATATTGAGCAATGTCAGTAAATCCTGTTTTCATTCCATCCAAGCCTTGATAAGCATAACGCTTGAAGTTTACGACATCTTTATTGGCCTCAAGCATCCAGTTCAAGTTGGAGATTGGCGTTTTATCACGTTCTCTAAACTTATAGGATTGAATCTTCGTATACTCACTGAATTCAGGGTGATCATTAACAATTGCACGCACCAGCTTGGCCACATCCATTGCGGACATCATCGTCTCTGCCTTTTCAGCTGGACGGAAGTCTCTCGGCATGCCTTCCCAATCCAATCCAGTGGAGTTGATATAGTGTGTCTTCGTCATGCCAAGACGCTTTGCTGTCTCGTTCATGATTTTTACAAACTCAGCCTCAGAGCCAGCAATATGCTCCGCTAGAGCTACCGTGGCATCGTTGGCAGATCCGATTGCCATTGCAATATACAAATCGCGAACCTTATGTGTGTCCCCTTCTGCCAAGAAGATGCGGGAGCCTTCTGTTACGGACGCGTTCTTCTTCGCCACAACCTCGTCATCGAAGCTCAATTCGCCTTTCTTCACCTTCTCCATGACGATGTACTCTGTCATCATCTTCGTCATGCTAGCTGGAGGATAAGAGATCTCCGAGTCAATATCAACTAATATTCTACCCGTTGAGGCTTCCATAAGAACCGCGGAGCGAAGCTTCAAATCAAGTTTTGACTTATCCGTAATAACTTGATTGTTGCTCCCCTTCGTTGCCGCTACTTGCTTCGTTTGCGTTTGAGTTTGAGCAGCTGCCTCAGCGGCCACCATTCCTGCTGATGGCAATAAGGCGAAGCTTAATATTTGACATGCGGTAACCAAAGCGACCGCTCGTTTCCATTTGTTATGTTTCATTGTTGTATGTTGCTTAGACACTACGTACAACTCCTCTCCTGTTGAGTCCCATAGCTATTCTAACATAGCCAGACACGCAAAAAAAGACAGGGTTGTAATACCCTGTCTTTCATTGTCGACATTTTCCGTAAATGCAACACAATTACATGGAATAGTTAGGAGCTTCCTTCGTAATTTGTACATCATGCGGATGACTTTCACGCAATCCTGCGCCAGATATCTTCACAAAATGAGTATCATTTTGAAGCTCTTTCAGAGTGTTCGTACCACAGTATCCCATACCTGCTCTCAATCCGCCAAGCAATTGATGGATCGTATCAGCCAAAGGCCCCTTGTATGCAACACGGCCTTCAATGCCTTCTGGAACCAGCTTCTTCTCATTGCTGCTGTCTTGGAAGTAACGATCCTTACTGCCCTGCTTCATTGCGCCCAGCGAGCCCATACCGCGGTATACCTTGAAGCTGCGGCCTTGATAGATTTCCGATTCTCCTGGGCTCTCTTCTGTACCTGCGAACAAGCTTCCGAGCATAACCGCACTTGCACCTGCAGCGATTGCTTTTGTAATATCACCAGAGTATTTAATACCGCCATCTGCAATAACAGGGATACCGTACTCACGAGCTACGTTCGCACAGTCGTATACAGCTGTAATTTGCGGTACGCCGATACCAGCAATAACGCGAGTCGTACAGATCGAACCTGGTCCAATACCTACTTTGACTACAGAAGCACCTGCCTCAATCAAATCACGAGTTGCTTCACCCGTAGCTACGTTCCCAGCTACGATTGTCAACTCTGGGTACAAGCCGCGCAGCTTGCGAACCGCTTCAATAATATTGATATGATGGCCATGAGCGGAGTCAACAACGATTAAGTCGACGCCAGCTTGTACAAGCAGTTCAGCACGTTCGAAGGAATCTTGGGAAATACCGATTGCTGCGCCACACAGGAGACGTCCTTGGGCATCCTTCGCAGCTTTTGGATATTGGATTGCCTTCTCAATATCCTTAATCGTGATAAGTCCCTTCAACGTGTTGGTTTCATCAACCAATGGAAGCTTCTCGATCTTGTGCTGCTGTAAAATCACTTCTGCTTCTTGAAGCGTAGTGCCTACAGGAGCTGTTACCAAGTTCTCATGTGTCATGACTTCTTTAATCTGAATGCTGTAGTCATGAACAAAACGAAGATCCCGGTTCGTCAATATACCTATAAGCTTATTTTCTGCATCCACAATCGGGACACCAGAAATGCGATACTTTGCCATTACACGATCCGCATCTTCAACAGTATGATCTGGAGAAAGCGAGAATGGATTAGTAATAACCCCACTCTCTGAACGCTTTACGCGATCCACTTCTTCGGCTTGTTGCTCAGCCGACATATTTTTATGAATAACACCGATACCGCCTTCGCGAGCAATTGCAATTGCCAATGGAGCTTCGGTAACTGTGTCCATACCAGCACTCATCAATGGAATGTTCAATTTCACCTTATCGCTCAAAATTGTCGATACGTCTGTTTCCCGTGGCAGTACACTCGATTTACGAGGTACTAACAGCACATCGTCAAAAGTTAAGCCTTCCTTCACAAACTTAGATTCCCACACCAGAAAGTTCCTCCCTTGATTGTATTGGCGCATTCATTGTCCGAACCCCTTGTGATACAGGGCTTGTCCTCTGATTAACGTCGTCTCTAAAAATATATTATTGCAATCTTAGCAAAGCGGTATGAGGCTGTCAAGGATAAGCGTCTTGTTTTGGTAATTCGTAATTTATTTGCTTCCTATTCATGTACAAACAAATAAATGTCCACTCCAGGCGAACATTAATATTACTATTATGGATAGTATGAGATTGTTTGTTATTCTCCATTCATCACCTAATCAGCAAGAAATATAAAAAAACCACCGTCGAGATGTCTCAACAGTGGTCTTTAATTGCTTGGCGACGTCCTACTCTCCCGGGACCCTGCGGTCCAAGTACCATCGGCGCTGGAGGGCTTAACGGTCGTGTTCGGGATGGGTACGCGTGGAACCCCTCCGCCATCGCCACCAAACAGCATTGGCTAAAGCCAATATGAAGTTCAAGA
>NZ_JMDX01000243.1:0-8313 GCF_000935845.1 Paenibacillus sp. E194 | reverse complement strand
AACTTGAAAATATTTAGGCAACTTGACACATACTAAAAATGAATCTTTATTGTTTGTATGAAATTAAATTTAAATACTGTACAGCTAGTTAGCTTCATAGGTTATTTCATCGTATCCCTCTTCTAATAATAAAAAAGAGAGGGCTTTATGGCCCTCGCAGATTATAGAATCAAGAATTGGAAGCTCAACTTTAATTCAATGTGGAGATTATTTTTGAAGACGTTCAAGCAATCTGGACAATTGCATTGGCAAATCGCCGGGCTTACGTGCTGTAATAAATTGACCGTCCTCTACCAAAAGGCTCCAATAAATGGTTTATTAAGCGGAATACCTGCTCAGTTGTCTACTTTTGCGTCATTGCTCATTATAAATCTCCCTATACTATGAATTAATCTAAAAAATTGATTCCAGTTAGATTTTCACTTAATCTCAAAAGCAGATCTGCATATTCGGCATGAACGGCCCACGGTCTAACTCCGGATGGATCCGAACTTTCAGCAGAAACAACTTCCGCAATGTCAACATTTTCGCAATAAACGTCACCTTTGCCATCAAGTTGACTATTTACTGCACACCACACAATTGTAGCAGCCCCTTCTGCTATGCTCTTAAATTCTTCATCATATTTAACTACAATACGATTACCATGCTCGTCCAAAGCTCCCATTGAACGCATTTCTTCATCTGATAAATTCCGAGACAAATTCGTTACAATCGTTCCTGAGTGAGCAGAGAATGCACGTAAATTAAATTCCTTACCTCGTTTATCCAACTCAACTGCAAATAAAGCATTTGCTGTCTTGGATTGCCCATAGGCTTGCCATTTGTCATAATCACGATTTCTAAAATTGGGGTCGTTAAAATCAACACCACAAAAACGATGACCACGCGAAGTAACCGATACAACTCTTGCGCCGTTTGCTCTGACTAAAGCTGGCCAAAGTCTTGCTGTTAATTGAAAATGTCCTAAATGCTTCGTTGCAAACTGAGATTCAAACCCTCGTGCATCGCGTTTCAGTGGATTTAGCCATAATTCCTGCGCAATTCACTAGAATGTCCAATGGCCGATTGGTTGTAAGGAATTCTTTTGCAAAAGCATCTATAGAATGTGCATCCATGAGATTCAATCTTCCCAATTCCACCCGTGGAATACCTGAAATTGCTTTTTGGGCCTGTTCAATTCTTCTTGCAGGTACGATTACTGTTGCTCCAGCTTCCGCAAGTACCCGAGTAATTTCAAGCCCCAACCCCGAATATCCTCCAGTTACAATGACTAGCTTTCCAATTAAATTCTTTCCTTCTAGGGCCTCTCTAGCTGTAGTTCTTGAGCTATAGCCAGAATGAATTGGTTTTTGAAGGGTTCTTTCATTATTCTCATTCAACATTTTATTTCACCTTCGTTTATTAACGGGTAGCTTTCCCCGTCTTTATTCGCCGAAAATGGGTAATTTTATAATTTATAATATCCAATGTATCTTGCAACTCAGTTACCTGCTTTGTGATTTGCTTTTTATGTTCTTCAAGGATCCTTTTACACGCTTCATCGTTTTTGTCGAGTGAGTACTTCATATATTCTTGTATATTTTTCAAGGGCATTTGTGTTCTCTTGAGATGATTAATGAAAAGTAGTGTGAGAATAAAATGGAAAGTTATTCTAGTGAATCTCATCACCATTGGTGAACTTGCGTTCTATTTAAGTACACCATTTCATTCGAGTGATTTAACTAAGCAAACAGCCAATTTCCCTAGCATGTAGGAAATTGGCTGTTTATCTTCTATACAATATCTTAGCGCGGGGTTTTATGTCATAAAGTTAATACTCTATTGGGTACAACAAATAATCAGCTTAGAAATATTTCATACTCATTGCCTCACGTATCTCTAGCATAGTTTCTTTTGCTACAAGGCGTGCTTTTTCTGTACCGGACATAAGAATTTCATCGACCTTTTTGGGATCGTTGTGATACATTTTTCTCCGTTCTCTCATTGGTTCAAGTAAATGGTTGATACTTTGCGATATCTTTCGTTTGCATTCCATACATCCAATCTGCCCCTTTTTACAACTTTCATAAATCTCATCGGAGCCTTCTTTACGAAATGCTTGATGATAAGCGTAGACTGGGCAAATTTCAGGATGTCCGATATCCGTTTTATGGATCCGTGCAGGATCAGTTGTCGCTTTCTTTAGCTTCTCACTGACCTCTTCTTGAGTAGAGTCCAAATTGATCGTGTTTCCTAGACTTTTGCTCATTTTATTATTTCCATCTAATCCGACCAGTCGTGGAACATCACCTACGAGTGGTTTTGGTTCCACTAACACAGGTTTATAAAGTTGGTTAAACCGCCGGACAATTTTCCTTGTTTGTTCGATATGAGGAACTTGGTCTTCTCCTACTGGAACCAAAGTCGCCTTACAAAAGGTAATATCAGCCGCCTGGCTTACGGGGTAGCCCAGGAATCCGTAATACATATCGTGAAATCCACGTTCTGTGGCTTCCGCTTTTATAGTAGGATTGTGACGTAACGAATTGACCGTAACAAACATGGAAAAATAAGTGGTTAACTCAGCAATCTCAGGGATCAAACTCTGAATAAATATTGTTGCGCTATCAGGGTTAATACCTGCTGATAAATAGTCCAATGCCACATTGCGCAAGTTTTGTTTAATTGATTCGGGTTTTTCAAAATGAGTAGTCAGGGCTTGAACATCTGCAAGTAATAAAAAAGTTTCGTATTGGGTTTGCAACTCCACACGATTTTTTAAGCTGCCAACGTAATGGCCAAGGTGAAGTTTTCCTGTAATCCGATCGCCTGTCAAAATCCGTTCTTTCACTTATGTTCCTCCTCATAATATTATTTCTGAAATGCAATCTTATGATCCACCAACCATCATCCATGGCCATCACCCCTTTCAAGTAATACAAAAAAACCTCGCCCAATAAAGGACGAGGTTTTCGTGGTACCACCTTTTTAATCGCTAATAGCGATTCACTCTAAAGTACGGCAAGATGGTTACCATCATTACGATACTCCTCTCATGATAACGGAGAGAGAATCCGGCAACGCCTACTCAATTCAGCGGAGCGATTCAGAAGCCCATTCGGCATCAGGTGAGGATCGGTTCACAGCATCCACCGACTCTCTGTACCTCATTATCTGATACGTACTTGCTCTTCATCAACATCGTTGATCCGTTCATATATAATTGAAAGTATTATAATGGATATCAATCAGTAAATCAAATTAAATTTTCAGGATAATTTTTTACATCAATCGAATTGAGTCAGTCCTTTCATAATTAAAAGAGCCGAGGGATACCCATTCGGCTCTTATTTGTTTACCGGTGTGCCGGCTCAACACCAGTATTTCAAACAGATTTGCAGTGTAAATATACAGAGTTATGAAAAATTAATCTGTTAGATGCTAAAAAAGAAATGAACGGGAAATGATAACCAACAAAATGAACAAGACCAAGATTACACCAATAGAAGTGAAACCTCCAAATCCACATGAGAAACCTCCAACAACTTCACCCATATGAGTTAACCTCCTCTCGTTTGGCACATTTACATAGTATAAATGTTACCTTCATTCTGACTCGGCTAATCCTCTAGAACTGCCTGGAATAGTGTGAGTTCAGATCCTTTTATCAAATTAACAGAAGCTTCCACAAAGTACGATGACCAACAAAATAAACAGAACCAATATTATGGCTGTAGAAGTAAAGCGATGATGACCAATTTCGCTCATTTGAGATGCCCTCCTCTCGCTAGATACAATACATATATTATTAAGGTAGTTATCTATTTGTCTCGGCTATACCCTACTCATTATAAAAAATACTAAGAGCTACAGACTTCCGTTCCTGCAGTCAAGCATTGCTTAAACAGCTCATTTTCTACTTCAACAGCCTCATTTTATGGCTGCCAATAGTGCTGAATACTTCTTGCCCTACTCTCGAAAGACCGATTAATCCACGCTAGTTTATGGGCTATATCTTCGTATATAACCCCGTCACGCGTCCATGCTTCTAGAAAGAAGAGCTTGGGGTCAACGGGATCTTGTTCTTGTTATTCCTTTTTCCCATCATATGAGCGGCTCTTTTCATAGTAATAGAAAAAGCACTCACTAAAGTGCTTTTTCTCATATCTTTATTCACTATCAAAAACCGACGAAGCATCCGTAACATTCATCCAAGATTGTTCATAATAAACAGGCTGCGCATCCATACTAAGGAAAAGGCAAGGAGCTGGCGGCAAAATGAGTATATTTACGGATGTTGCCCATGATAATCAATTACAGGATCGAACCGAAACTCAAAAGGTTGCGGATGTGATTATCGAGCAACTACAATTGTGGGGCGTTAAGCGGATTTACGGGGTGATCGGGGACGCCATTTTCGGCTTGATGGAGGGTCTCTCTCGCCAGAATGATTTGGAGTGGGTTGGCGTAAAACACGAGTCTGTCGCTGCCATGATGGCGTCTGCCGAAGCCAAATTAACCGGTCGAATCGGAGTATGCGCCGCGCAAATGGGACCTGGCTTGACAAATTTAATGACTGGTCTAGGAGACGCATACTTAGATCGCGTTCCCGTCTTGGCCATATCAGGTCAAGCGTCTATCCCCAAGATCGGAACGGCGTATAAGCAGTATATCGATCAGCAGGGACTAGTTCAGGCGATTACCGGGTTCAGCCGGATTGTCGTTCATCCCAATGCAGTCGTTGACACCTTAGCACAGGCCATGTTTACAGCAATGGAACAGGCAATTCCCGTTCATCTTTCCATACCTTCAGATCTATGGACACTTCCCTGCGGGGGAAAACCGCGCGAACCAATTCGAATCACAAATCAAATAGCTGGACAGAGCCAAATCCAACAAGCGGCGAATCTTATGTTTAAGGCGAAACGCCCCGTTATCCTTGCTGGCAATCGAGCAAATCATGCCTGTGATGCGATCCGGAAATTGGCTGATCGCTGGGGATGCGGAATTGTCATGAGTTACGGAGCAAAGGGAATAATTGCAGATTCTCACCCTTACCTGCTCGGCGGTTTGGGCGAAGGCGGGAATCCTTTTGCAAGCGACTTATGCAAACAAGCGGATGTCGTCCTTGCCATCGGTGCCTCTTGGTGGCCGGAATATCATGTCCCTGAACATGCGCAAGTGATCCATATCGAAGAACGGATATCAGTTATCGGCGAGGTTATTCCGTCACAAGTCGGGATCGTCGGTAATATCGCAGAGATAATCCAAGCACTTACAGAAGGCATGACAGACTACCGTTCAAATCCCGATTGGTTGCAACTCGTGAACCAATGTAAACAAGTCTGGAATGAACAAAACAAACTAGAACGTGCCATTTCATTGTCACCACTTCATCCAGCATTGATCGTCAGCGTCGTTGAACAACACATTGACAAGGACGCCATTATTGCGCTGGATGAAGGAGATGTTACCTTATGGTTTCTAAGAAACTTCAGGGGAACCGCCCATCATTTGGTGTTGTCGGAGCGTTGGAGAACGATGGGGTTTGGGTTGCCGGCCGCAATGGCGGCAAAATGTTCATTTCCGAACAGGCAAGTCATTTGTGTTACAGGGGACGGCGGATTAGGAATGGTACAGGCGGATTTAATTACAGCCGCATGTTACGGACTTCCCATAACAGTCATCGTTTTCAATAATGGAACCCTGCAAATGGAACATGACAAAATGATGATGAAACATCTCCGTCCGTTTGGGACAGACATCTCGAACCCGAATTTCGTCCAAATTGCAGAAGCGTCTGGATGGGTAGCCAAAAGAGCGGAAACGAATGATGAGCTTCGCATCGCCTTAGATGAAGCGAAATCAACCTCCAAACCTTACCTCATCGATGTCCCGACGGCAAAAATAACGCATCCGGATTTTCAAATCCAAAAATAAAGGAGCATGATTCTATGACATCGGCAACCGAAAAACATCCTACCTCCGTAAACATGCCCAAACCTCCTTATCCACTTCAGCACCAAGATGAGCAGCCCGGTATTGAGTCTCTGATGAACCCGCGTCCCATTTATGACGATCCAAACTACAAACCGAGCGACAAACTGAAAAATAAAGTGGCCATCATTACCGGAGGAGACAGCGGGCAAGGACGAGCCATAGCTGTAGCCTTCGCCAAAGAAGGCGCAGATGTCGTCATTGTGTATCTCAACGAACATACAGATGCTGAAGAAACCAAACAGGTTGTTGAGCAAAAAGGGCAAAAGTGTCTGTGTATTGCCGGGGATCTTGGCCAAGAAGATTTTTGCATACAAATCGTGGAACAAACCGTTACACAATTCGGCAAACTGGATATTCTCGTCAATAACGCGGCTGAGCAGCATGTTCAGAACAGTTTAGAAAGTATTACATCCGAACAGATGGAAAGAACGTTTCGAACCAATTTTTTCTCAGTATTTTATTTAACGAAGGCCGCCCTTCCCCACATGAAAAAGGGAAGCAGTGTTATCAATGCCGCCTCCCTCACTGCCTATGAGGGGAATGAACAGCTCATTGATTATTCAGCCACCAAGGGCGCTATCGTTGCTTTTACCCGGTCGCTCTCGAAATCGTTGCACAGCAGAGGCATACGAGTAAACGGCGTTGTCCCTGGGAGCATATGGACGCCTCTTATTCCCGCATCCTTTCCTGCCGCTCAAGTAGCAAAATGGGGAGAAAAAAATCCGATGGGTCGTGCAGGGCAACCTTGCGAGGTCGCACCCGCGTATGTATTTCTGGCATCGGAAGACGCATCGTATATTTCGGGTCAATTCATTCATGCTACAGGTGGTGTTATTGTGAACAGCTGAGGAGATCCAGCTTCGTGGAGATTCGAAAATCGTGACGGTCATACAACTAGATTTGGGACAGCAAAGTAAACTAAAAAGAGCCGCAGGATTCCCTAAGGCTCTTGCTCGTGTTATATCTGTTATACAACTCTCTTAAACTTCAGAGTGTAATCTTTACCGTAATCATTAAACCCATGTGAGGATACTCTGATGTATGCCTTATGCCCATTATAAAGCGAATACCAAATATTTTTCTCAATTGTGTTGTCATTGTAGTCGGTTACTTTAATAATTCTCCCGTTTGAATCTGTTCGATAAGCTGAAGATCGTAAATAACACCTGGCTGAGGCTTCATACTAATATGGAAACCCATTGCACTCTGATCACCATTTGTATAATCGGTCACATAGTAATCATAGTCATTGATATTATCAATTGGTAAAGTGAATTGGTCTTCAAATGAGTACCCCCATCTATAAAGCATCACAGCTTCTTGTAGGGTATCACCGAAACCCGTGTATGCAAAAACAGAAGGCGAAGTCACTACCATTACTACTGCCATCAAAAACGCGACAAACATTTTTTTTGCTTTCATAGTCTCACTTCCCTTTCATTTAGTATAGTAGGGATTCACACCCATATATCAACACATTATCTCAATAGGGTATATTTGTAAATAAAATATGATAATTGTCTTTATACCTAGTTATCTACTTTTTTTCAAATAATCACACATAACTCCTTTCCATCCCAAGCATTGACTTTCCTCCCGCCAATTCAACTACTTCACGTAATGGCATAATGGCTCGACCAACCCGTGCCCCATCAATTTACTTAACGCCTCTTCACCATTTGATTGTATATGGCGCATCATAGCATCATTGAAGATGTCAGTAAGCATTTCATGATAGCCTTCGTTTTTTGTTTGAATGCTTATTGGCTTGCCGAAGCCTACATTCTGATAAATAAGCTTTCGTGTAAACGCATTTAGAAGCTTATTGAGCTCCACTTGCACCTATAGCAGTGCGTACACGTTCAAGGATATCTGTTTCATTCTTGTAGTAGTTTTCACCGGTAATCATCCATTCGCGTTTCTTTGATTTCTTCCAGTCGCCTATTTCTATCTGAATGATGTCAGGAAGAATAGCTGCGGTCATGGCTCCATCTTTCAAAATTGTCTCGATATTCTTCATTTCATCCCCAAACTGAAAAAACAGGTGCATCCTCCTTTCTTAAGAAGCATCCGGGAAGTACACGCCACCTTTACGTTTGACCATACCACGAACGAAATACCGATCTCCGTCCATTTGGTGATCATTTTCCTTGACTGGTTTGTCTTCTCCCCTTGCTGCTGCCTTCTCATTCCATACATAGCATGAGAACTCACGCAGTGTTTCTTTGCAGCAATCGTTGTATTTAATCAATCCTTCGACAAGCACACGGAATACTCCGCGCAGCAATAAAAACCAGCTAATGTTTGTCAAGCTATCCCCTTGGTGATTTA
>NZ_JMDX01000242.1:0-8340 GCF_000935845.1 Paenibacillus sp. E194 | reverse complement strand
GCATGTTATAGAAGGACTGCGTAGATATCAAGTGCACACAGCACATCCAGGATATTATGGCTTATACAATCCCCGCCCGAACTTTATGGGAATTATGGCAGACACGATAACAGCGGCGTTTAACCCCCAGCTTGCTGCATGGAGTCATGCACCGCTTGCCGTAGAAATTGAGAATTATGTACTGCGTGAGCTCGCCGTTCAATTTGGTTACCCGCGTGATGTTGCTGATGGAACTTTCACGACTGGGGGAGCGGAAGCTAATTTGACAGCAGTCTTAACGGCACTATCTTATCATTTTTCAAAGTATGCAACAGACGGATTAGCAGCTTTGGAGAAGCCACCCATTTTGTATGCTTCTGAAGAAAGTCATCATTCATTGGTGAAGGCGGCTCGATCCTGCGGGCTTGGAACGAATTCAATTCGCTCCATTCGTACGAACGATTCCTTGCAAATGGATATAGATGCGCTATCAGAACAAATACGTATAGACCGCGCGCAGGGTTTTGCCCCATTCCTTATTATTGCTACAGTGGGAACGACGGGAGCCGGTGCAATTGATCCGTTAATGGACATCGCAGCAATAGCGGAGCATGAACAGATGTGGCTTCATGTGGATGCTGCTTATGGCGGTGCAATCGTGTTGGATTCCGAGCTGTCCTACCATGTGGATGGTATCCAGCTAGCAGATTCAATTGCGTTTGATGCTCATAAGTGGCTGTCCGTTCCGATGGGGGCGGGCATGTACTTCACACGGCATTCACGTATATTGAATGAAACCTTCCGTATAACGGCAGATTATATGCCGAAGGAGGGTGAGGAGTTGCCCACGATTGATCCATATACGCATTCCATTCAATGGTCACGGAGATTTATAGGATTGAAGCTGTATTTATCCTTGGCTACAGCGGGTTGGGAAGGATATCGGGCTGTCTTGCGACATCAAATTGAAATGGGCAAGCGATTCAGAGAAGAATTAATGCGATCTGGCTGGACAGTTGCCAATGATACCGTGCTGCCAGTCATTTGCTTTCTTGATCAAGAAGCATGGGAACGAAACGATCAGCATTTCGCTCTAATTGTGAATCAACACTTATTAAGCACAGGGAAAGTGTGGCTATCCGTATTTATCATTCATGGTGTACCAACGCTGCGGGCGTGCTTTACCAATTACGATACGAGCGAACAGAATATGAAAGAACTCATTCATTTATTAAATGAGGCCAGATCCCTATATTACAGTCAACGAGCACATGTGTGATAAATGGTATGGGATAAATTACAATGCCGTGGATCATTGCAGAATGATAGTGTGTCTACTATAATGTTACCTACAACTTTATAACTGGATGAAGTTTGCGGGAGATAGACGAATCGTCTAGCCGAAGGGGTAAGCTCTCAGGCGCTTAGGCATATCGAACCTTGAGCTCGAATACGTATAAGCAGGACCGTAAATGGACAGGACTCTGGAGAGACTCCATGATTGGGGCACCGAAGGGGCAAGACGAATTTGATTCGTGGATTCGTTAAAACTCTCAGGTAAAAGGACAGGGATGCAGAAGCGTAGAAATCGTAAGTTATCGGTATGATGATCTTATTTAGGTATGTCACTTACGTCAGGTTATTTATTCTGCACACATGTCCCCAGAGTCAAATCATTCGATTTGACTCTTTTTATTTTCACAAAGAGGGGAACTGATTTGGCAATGATGGAACAATGGTTAGACAAATTGAACAGCATGGTATGGGGAGCACCGCTTCTTATCTTATTAGTAGGAACGGGAATTTTATTAACGATCCGCTTGGGTGGACTACAGTTGTTCCGCCTGCCGCTCGCCTTGAAGTTAATATTCAAGTCGAAGAACGAAGGAGAAGGAGATGTATCCAGCTTCGGGGCATTGGCTACTGCGCTGGCGGCGACAATTGGAACCGGTAATATCGTGGGGGTTGCTACTGCAATTAAGGTGGGTGGACCCGGTGCGTTATTCTGGATGTGGGTTGCTGCATTCTTCGGAATGGCTACCAAGTATGCGGAGGGCTTGCTTGCTGTCAAGTATCGCAACATTGATGACAATGGACAAGTGCTAGGCGGCCCAATGTATTATATTGAGAAGGGGCTTGGCATGAAATTCAAGCCGCTTGCTGTATTCTTCGCGATTAGCGGGGTGTTGGTTGCCTTACTTGGAATAGGTACATTTCCGCAAATTAATGCAATCGTCACTTCTACAGAAGCAAGCCTTGGAGTGCCTGCAGTAGTCACTGCGGCAATCGTCACTATCGTGACCGCACTTGTTACAATTGGCGGGATTCAGAGTATTTCACATGTGACGACGACAATCGTCCCTGTCATGGCTATTATCTATTTTATCGCAAGCTTTGTGGTGCTTATTGCATTTGCGGATCAGATACCGCACGCACTGTCGTTGATTTTCCATGGCGCGTTCAATGCAACAGCAGCAGGAGGCGGCTTCTTGGGAGCAACGGTTATGATGGCGATCCGCAACGGGATTGCAAGAGGTGTATTCTCCAATGAATCAGGTCTCGGAAGCGCACCGATTGCGGCCGCGGCTGCGAAGGTGAAATGGCCGGCTGAGCAAGGACTCATATCAATGACTGGAACATTCATCGATACGATCATCGTCTGCTCGCTTACAGGATTAACATTGATTGTAACGGGAGTATGGAATGGCCCAATGGAAGGAGCGGCCATGACACAGGCAGCATTTGATGCTGCGCTGCCATACGGTTCCCTCATTCTTATGTTTTGCTTGATTTTATTTGCATTCACGACGATTCTTGGCTGGAACTATTACGGCGAACGGTGCATGGTTTATTTGTTCGGTGTCAAATCGATTCTGCCGTACCGCCTTGTGTTCATTGCGATCATTGGCTTTGGGGCATTTATCAAGCTGGATATGATATGGAAGCTTGCTGATATTGTAAATGGATTAATGGCGCTGCCGAACCTAGTCGCACTGCTCGGTTTGTCTGGAGTCGTCGTGTCTGAGACGCGTCTATATTGGAAACATAGGGAATCTGGAAAATAAATAGAAGCAGGAAGCAATTCCTGTTCTTGAGTAAACTGCCAATGCACGAAAGTGAACATTTGGCAGTTTTTTTGCGTTTAATGAAACCTTTTGCCTATCTTGTGCATCTAATTGGCAGTTAGATTCGCGTGTATGGGGTAAAGAAGGGAGTAGAAACGGCTTGCATAGCGATATAGAGACAGATGTGAGATTGGCTAAGGAAGGTAATAAAGAGGCGTTTATTCGACTCATCAAGCAGCATGAAGCCCAAATGTTCAACATGGCCAGGTCGATCGTCAGAAGGGATGAGGATTGTGCAGATGCGATGCAGGAGGCTGTGCTCAAGGCTTACCGCGCACTGACCAATCTAAATCATCATGCCTATTTTAAGACTTGGCTCTTTCGGATATTGATCAATGAATGCAATATGATATTGCGGAAGCAGGCTCGCATCATCATGCTGGCTGAACTCCCAGAAGTTGGTGTTGCCACGGCTGAATACAGTGATCATCTTGATTTGCGTCAGGCGATCTATCGGCTTGAGGAAGTATCTCGCAATATTGTTATTTTGTTTTATTTTCAGGATTTGCCTATGCATCAGATCGCCGAGATGATGGATATGTCCGTGGGCGCGGTGAAGACACGGCTGCATCGGGCACGTCACACGCTCGCAGAATGGCTGGATGATACTGAAGAAAGGAAGATGAACGGATGAGAGACATACAACTGCCTATTGATCAGCGACTGGAACAGCTTAGGGAACCATATATTAGCGAGCTGCCAGAATCCGTTCGCAACCGAATGGACCGGACATACCAGATCATCGACGAGATACTTCCTGGACGGAAGAGAAGAAGTCGGAAGAACCGCTGGTTGCGCAGATTGTTGATTTCAACAGCGGGTGTAGCGAGTCTCGGGATTGTCATGATCTTCTCGGGTCTTGCCTCTCCAGCGATCGCTCAGACGTTAAAGCAGATTCCGTTCATGAATAGCGTATTCAAGCTGGTCGGTGATCTTGGCTTGCAATCCGCACAGGAGAAGGGGATGGTCACCTCAGTCAATCAGCGCGTAACCCATAAGGGAGTGACGCTCACGATTTCTGAGATGATGTATGATGGCAGCAGGCTATCTCTAGTGCTCAGTAGAGAAGATGCGAATGCGGCGAAGGATTCTTTTTTTCAGTTATGGAACAAGCAGCGCATGCTTAGCAAGCGAGCCAATAATATCGATTTTTATATGGGAGACAAGCAGATAAATACCGGGATGGGGCTGCAGCCGGGTGGGGAGCATGCTCCGCAATCGATAATCGTTACCGCTTTAGATTCTGCTGATCTCGAGCTTCCAGACTCGTTCGAAATGAAGATGGTCGTGTATTTGGCTGATGTGGATGAGAATTACGAGTTCCTCTTCCCGATCAAGAAGGATACGGAGCGAACGATTATCCTGAAGACATCAGAGACCAAATCACATGATTCGATAAACATGACGATCGATCGAGTCGAAATTACCCCCATCACAACCCGCTTGCTCGTCGGTGTCCACGGGGCAAGCGGAGAAGAAGATTATCGTAAAATGCTGGATGCAATACCGGATAGCTATAAAGTTGATGGGTTCCTCAATCTTGAGTTCGATATCGAGGATGAGCAGGGAAATGAACAGAATGCAATTGCGGGGAATGGTTCAGGAGAAGGAAAAGGAATGGTGTTCTCGACCTCTTACGAGCCTTTCAAGGTGAAGCCTAGCTTAATCGTCATTAAGCCGTTTGTAAGAAAAGGCCCGGATAAGAACTATATTCCACAGCTGGAGTTCAAGTTGCCCGTTCGATGAAAGGATTGCATTCCTCGATCATTCGCGTGTAACATGAATATTGATGGAATTATGCCATTACATCATGTATTTCAGTCGGAGGAGAGTTCACATCATGGAGCGCTTGAATGATTTGGAACCAGGTATTCGAAGCATCGTTAAGGATTTTATTGAATCAGGACGTCCTTCTGTGAGACAGCAGAGCTATCAGGATCGCCGTCAAGGTTATGTTCAATCGGTTGTGTTGGCAGGAGAAGCGGAGCCTATATGGGAAATCACCGATCATATGATCGATTCCATCCCTTTACGCATTTACCGACCGTCGTATGCGTCTAATCTTCCTGTTATGATCTATTACCATGGCGGGTGCTTTGTGAGTGGGGATTTCACAACTCATGACCGCCAGTTAAGAGCATTAGCTAACAAAGGGAACTCGATCGTGGTAGCAGTAGATTACCGCTTGGCACCAGAGCATGCCTATCCAGCCGCTCATGATGATGCCTATAAGGCTGCACTAATTGTGCGTGAGCATGCCGTATCTTGGGGAGGAAATCCGAACGATATTACACTGGCAGGTGATAGTGCGGGCGGACATATTGCGCTAGTAACGTCCTTGCGGCTCAAGGCGCAGAAGGAATGGATGCCAACAAGACAAATCTTGATATATCCGATGTTGGACGCTAGTGGTTCAAGCGAGAGTTATCAACGGTACGGAGATGATTACGTGATCACTCGCGATGCACTGCTCAGCGGTTTTGAAGCTTATTTCGGAGACATTCCATCCGAACATCCAGAGGCAAGTCCTATTCAGCGCAGCGACTTGGAAGGATTGCCATACACGCATATTCTTCTTGCCGAATTCGATCCTCTTGCAGACGAGGGAGAAATGTTGTATCGACGCCTGCTTGAAGCAGGAGTTGGTGTTGAGTGCAGGAAGTATTTTGGTGTCAATCACGGATTTTTCCAACTCGCGGGCATAAGCGGCGCTGCTCGGACAGCCATTCAAGACGTTGCCTCTATTATGAAGAGCAAACAATAGATAAATTCATTTGCTTGAACTAGATATAGAAGAGTTGAAATAGATACAGATATAGATATAGATATAGAAATAGAAATAGGTTTAGATATAGATAAAAAGAAGAGATAAAAAGGTGAATAGATAAATTCCTAGTTGAATCAGCGGCAGACGGTTCATATCCGGTTACGATCGTATTAATCTGTCGCTGTACAACTAGGATAACAGAGTTAAGGCATACTCAAAAAACCTTTTTTCCATTTTCTGATTTTCGTACGGAATGATGTAAATGGAGCAACCGAATTAATATGTATCCATCGAGCCATCGGCCAATTCTGCTTGTCCCCTGTCCAATTGCGAACCCCTTGTATGAATAATACCTCATCGTTATAGCTATCAATCCAATTCACCCACAGGTGTACGGCATCCTTGAGTTGATTGCGCAATTCAGTTAACGAGTAAGATGAATAATGCTCGTAGAAAGATTGATATAATGCACCGAGTTGATTCCACTTATACTCTGGAGAAGGCATATGTACGATTTCGCCTTCCTGTTCCTGCTTGTCCCACCCCATAACGAGATGCAGCCAGCCTAATTGATAGGCGATGATCTCGGCTGGAGTTCGATCTACCCCAGTGATTCGCACATCCCTTGCACTGTCCTCGATATCGTTGAATTCTTCATCAAACCGCCTATAGGTATATTGGATTGCATCAATTAAGGCAGCCTTATTGTTGTAATGATATGCTGTCATTGCGTTATCCCTCCTAAGCAATTGCTGTATATAGTATGACATTGGTAACCTGACAACTGGATGTCAACATTAATTGAACTTTGGAAATTATGATTTCACTGCAGAGTTGGAAAGTTCCTTTTTACAATCGGGGATATTTTAGGCGCTAATGGGATTGTTCCAAGATCCATGTCTGTCTATTGAGCTTGTTTTGAAAGGTCTGATAGAGTAGTGAATAGCAATAATGGAAAATAAAAGGATTTTGATCTGTATCATAAAACATTACAGGAAGGTGCTTGCTAGGGATGAATAAGATGTTTGCCACGCTGAGTGCAGTCATCGTATTAGCATGTTCACTACTAATATACCATTTTGTCATGGATGATTCGCATGTTGAACGTACCCATTCACACAGTCAATTATCGCTTATCGATGCACTTCATGTCGGAATGGTAGCGGCAAAAAAGTGGAATCCCGAAGCTGTCCTACTCTATGTGACAAGTGTGGATGACGGGTTCGGGAAGACAAGTGGACAAGAAGGTACAAGGAGTCGATGGAATTTACAGGTGGGTGCCCCGGCGAACAAGCGCGCTGTTATTGCGATTCGGGATGGAAAGGTGGATAAGGTCATACCTGGAATTGGTAATTACAATTCCGAATGGATGGTATCTACCGACAAGGTCAAGATTGACAGTACTGTGGCAGTGCTCAAAAGCATACGGTCAAGACATTTGCTACCTGGAGATGGATGGGCTAACGGCTATCACTTTATTCTTCAGGCAGGAGAAGGATTGACTACGATTACGGTGATTGGCCGAGATGATCAAGATCAACTGCAGCAGATCGAGTTCGATGCTGTAACGGGGAGGATATTGTCTGGACAAGGGGAGTGATCAAGATGAGAAAGTGGTTTGCAGCCATAATCATGTCAACAGCACTTCTATTTACCGGAGTATCTACAGCGAAGGCGGACATCACGTATATGAATGAAGATTTTACTGCGTATACAGGGGCGGCGGGAGACAATAAGCCGGTGTTTGCTGGTGGAAAGGCTGCCTACATCGGAGGTGTTGCTGTGCATCCGACAATCTGGGGTGCGGGAAACTGGAACAAGCCTGTTTTTCCGTTCGGTACAATGATTGTATTAAATAATAATGAGAGCATATCGATTCCAGGCGGTTACGTGATAAACACGTTTGTTGTTGAAGATACAGGGGATCTCAAGAATACAGCTAAACTCTCATATCGCTGGATTGATGTCTATTTCGGAAAATATAGCACCGCCAATCATCAAGCGGCTATTAACTTTGGCAAAAAAAGTTAAGTTACACGGTAATATCTTAATCACGGATTAGGATGTGACAACGAAAAGCAGCATGTCATGTACGGGTGATATGCTGCTTTATTGTCTCGCCGTTCCTTTCCCTTCACTCGAAATGGAGAAATAGTTGGTTAGGTAATGGAAAAAGATGAAGGATTTATGAATCTTGTTCCCGTCTTATTCGTACTACACATTGAGTACAGTGATGGGAGGCATAAGGATGAAGAAAAGGTTGTCTTGGGTTTTGGCAATATGTATGGTTGTTACGATGCTTGTTCCGACAAGCGCGATGGCTGCAGCTTCAAATGGAGGGTTAAATTACTCCGCTACCAAAAAAGTGGCTACTGAAAAAGCTTCACTGCTGACGGACACTTTCGGTACGACAAGTGTTCAATATGCACTCATTGATCATGGGAACATCGTAGTATCTGGGCAATCCGG
>NZ_JMDX01000241.1:0-8356 GCF_000935845.1 Paenibacillus sp. E194 | reverse complement strand
ATCGGTCGGCAAAGGTTCCGCCAATTAGTCCGAATAGAAAAATCGGAGCAAATTCCGCAACGGAAATCAGCGATACATAAATCGGATTATTGTTCGTCAATTCGGTAACATACAACAGAACCGCATAATTCCGGATCCAAATTCCGAGTTGCAGCAGTACCCGGGAGAGGATAACGGTTCGAACATATCGATTGGACAACATCGTCAATACCCCATATCCTTTAGTATTTTGGATAAATTGCGAAGGCGCTCACTAATCATTTCGTCGTTGTCACTCAGCGCCTGACTGAACAGTTTAATGTCCTCATTGATTCGCTCATTATCCGTATCAATTGCCACGGTCATGGCATCTCCTTGCAGGCCAATCCGATCGATAACAGGTTGTTGCGGGTCATACAAATGCTCAAACCGGTATGCTTCGTGGAAATGAGCTACAGAGCGGCAAATCAAAATGGATAAATCAAGCACACGATGGAGGGGAAGTTCCTCCGAATTCTGCGACCATCTCTCTCCCGTATGTCTCCATACCTTAGCAGAAAGTTCGACCTTGCCTTTGTCATTCCGCTGAACCAATCCCAGGGAAAGACCTTTCACATCTGTGTTTCTGGCGAAGGGGCCATCAACTTGCTCATAATGATTCGACACGACAACAGGCTTGTGTGTTAACGTAGCAGGTATTTTCATCTTCTCCCTCTTTCCAATTTTTTATTTACTAAATTACTAATTTACTAATTTACTAAAATTACTGCTTCAGTTTATATTGGATCTCGTCAGGAGTCAATCTTTTTTAAAGCCTGTTTCTTTAAAATCCGCGTTTGACTGCATGGTAAGAATGAAAAAGAGGAGCTGTTCGTTATGAATATCGTGTCGTAAAGATGAGATGAAGAATAGGGGAGAACTCGTATGGGGCAAGATCGTTCCAATAGTGAAAGTGGAGGAATGAAATAGTAGATGTGTGAAGCTAAAAACATAACAAAAAAGCTGCGGACAGTAGATCACTACCGCCCAACAGCTCTTGTAAAGAACGTATAAGTTATGAATTCGTCGTTCCCTTATCTCAAGTATATTGTCTCATACTCTTCTTTCGTCATACCGAAATACACCTCATCGTGATACTTTCCATTGGTGTAAATCATGCTGCGCAGTCTGCCTTCTTGGATGAAACCAAGCTTGCGATGCAAGTTCATAGAAGCTTCGTTGAAGGAATAAATGCAAACGGTTGCTTTTTGATACCTCAGCTCGAAGAAATAATGCTTCAAAACGGTTAGGATCATATCACTTGCGTAGCCCTTGCCCCGATAAGCAGGTAATACGGAAATCGCATAATCGAAGGTCCCGTTTTTTGGGTCGCAGCCATCGACCTCAACGGTACCGACAAGGTCTCCGTGTTCGGCATCCTCGGCGATCCAGTAGAAATCATGGCTATTTTCCGAAGCTCCCTGCGAAATTTGTTCGATCCATTCTTCCAATTGCGCTTGTGTCCGTGGAAATGCAATCGAGTCCAAATTTTGCAGTATGCTGTCATCCAAACTGTCGAATATGATGATATCATCTGCAACAGGTGCACGAAACCGAATACGCTTGCCTTTCCAATACGAAATCTCCATTCGTAAATTACCTCATTTCGATTAGATGGAATAGAATAAGTTATCTTCTTGTTATTCGGTTTATCTTCTTTTTCTCCTTTACTATTTTCATTTTATAAAAACGCATGTCTTTCTTTTTTGGGAGGACTTCACTGCATGCGTATGCCTTTTTTAATAGGTTTAAGTAACAAGCGTTCGTGCGGCTGATCATCCACTTCCCATTTTCATAGCAGAGGAGTGCAGTCGTCATTTCCTGTTCTTTGCTCAAGCCAAGACAGATATCAAACCAGGCTTCACACATTGATCTACCCAGTCCGGTTTCCTGCCAACTATCAAAATGGGATAAGAGTTGTTTCCATAGCTGCGCAGTCTCATAAGCCTCAGCATAATCGTTATTCATCACGCGCAGTTCAGTAATATCAAGGAGTGCAGAAGCCTTATCTCTTGGGTCATTAATAGAATCTAGTTCCTTTTGTTTATAATAGATGGCCTTCTCATAATTTCCGATTTCTTTGGCACGATAATATAAGGTTGTGGTGCTAGCTTCAGCGTCCTGTTCAAGAATGGCAAACAGTCGTGCTGCCTCTTCAGCATCCTTAAAATCGATTGCCCGAGACAACAGACTATCTGTTGATTCTTTATCAATGCTGTCTGGGAACCAGAGGGCCATTCTTTGCATAAATGATTCGATATCCTGCTCTGTATAGAGGGTTCTCAATTTATCCTTGCGTTCGTAAAGGTAGCTGTTCGATTCCGTAAGTCCAACTTCCTCTATGTATGTACACGTTTGTTCCACTCCAACCGAGAAGATAAATTCGTCAAAATATCCGCAATACGTATCGAAATTTGCGGATTTTGCTTTTTCAAATATCCAAACATTTTCGAGCTTGCGGAATTTGGCCAGCAAATAAGAGAGGAGCAGCAAGGAATCCCCGTATCCTTGGAATGAATCATGGGTACGACTCTCCACTTCATTTTCCATCAAATATCGGATAAAATCATAATCTTCCTCTCTCCAATCATACTGAAGCGCAACCGCAGCCGCATATCGTTTCCAATAATTTGCGTCAGAATCCTCATATTCGAACTCTTTCCATAGCGCCTTGGAATTTCTGAACGCCTCGATATTTCGCATAATTTCTTTGGCTTCCAACAAGCAACCCTCCATGTATCCATGTGATTGTAAAGGATGAATGATATATATCATTCTTATATCCACTTCAATACCTATCCTTTATCTTAACAAAAATTAAGGGGAAGCTTAACGTCTGAATCAAGACAGATGCTGCTGAGATTGATAACGTTATAGGTGTCAGAACGAACTGCTCACTGCTTAACGGCTAAAAAACAGCCCGATCAGCGCTAACGATCATTGCTATTATTGTGGCCCTGCATGGTTGGAGAAAAGATACAGTCGTCAATGAAGTAGCAAAAGCAGCTTAACTGTATTCGTGACAAAACGATAGTTCAGAAAAGAGGAGATTCGAATGAAATATACTACGTTAAAGAAAACTTCCATCCAAATATCGGAGATTGGATTCGGAACTAATGCAGTAGGTGGGCATAACAATTACGCCAATGTAAATGAAGATATCGGGAAACAAACGGTTCGAGAAGCTATTGAGCAGGGAATTACCTTGCTAGATACAGCAGATGCCTATGGGTTCGGGCGGTCGGAGGAGTTAATTGGGGAGGTCATTCAAGATTGCCGGAACAATCTTGTACTAGCAACCAAAGGGGGAATCGAGAAGCTAGACAACGGCAGCATACGCTTCAATAATCATCCCCACTATCTAAAAAATGCTGTGGAAGCAAGCATGAAACGGCTTCAGACGGATTATCTCGATATCTATTATATTCACTTTATCGATGAGCGCATTCCGCTAAGTGAAGCAATTGGCGAGCTTACTCGTCTGAGAGAGGAGGGAAAGATTCGTGCAATCGGTATTTCCAATGCGACGGTTGATCAAGTGAAGGAAGCGAATGCAACGAATGCAATCAGTGTATTGCAAAGCCCATACCATATGCTCGATCGTTCTGCAGAGGAGGAGCTACTTCCATACTGTCTTGACCACGATATTTCGTTTATTCCTTATGGACCTCTTGCGTTCGGAATATTGGGTGGAAAATACAAGCCTGATATGACACTGGATGATGGGGATTGGCGAAAGGACTTAGAACTGTTCCAGCCAGATGTGTTCACGCAGCATCTTGCCCGCGTAGAGAAATTGAAGGCAATCGCAAGTGAACAGCAGCTTACGCTGCCGAATCTCGCACTTGCTTGGCTGCTCCATCAACCAGGCGTGGATGCGGTCATTCCTGGCGGGAAGCGAGTAGAACAGATTCATGACAATGCAGCGGCGAGCGGCATTCAGCTTCCTGCGTCAACATGGAATCATATCAAACTCGTTCTCGAAGGATAACGGATTATAACAGATATATGAACAAGCCCTGCCAATCATGTTGGAGGGCTTGTATTTGTATATTGGATTCACAATTTACATTGCTTCTCTCCCTATATACAATAGAACCAGACGCTTCTATGCGAACAAGGGAATGATGAAGAGAGGGAAGCGATATGGAATTATCCGTGTATACGAACAACCAATTTTTCTATACATATGTAAGACGTCTATTCGGCGACAGAATGAAGCTGACTCATATTGAGGACTGCCATCGATTCCGTGAAGTAATTGCCCAGGCAACTTCCCGCAGCGTATTCTTATTAGATTCAAATCAGATCGAGAATGATACGTGTTTCACTCGCATGATGACAGAGACTAAGGTTCCTATCATGATTGTGAATCCACAAGAGAAGGACACCTTGAAGAAGATCATGATGTGGGAACAATCCATATCCGGAATGCTAGGTGTAGATATCGTGGAAGAGCCGATCATGCGGAGTCACGCGAAAGAGATTGATGGAGCAGTTGTGCTGGGTGATAAGCACACTCTATTTCACATCGCGAATCACTCCATTCAGAAGCAAGGAGAAGAAAAGGTCTTATCGACGCTGGAATTCAAGCTCCTCTATCATTTAGTACATCAAGACGAGCAACCAATATCAGCGCAGGAGCTTGCTGATCAACTGGATACCTCCGAGGGTGTTCTCTACATTTACATCAAGAAAGTTCGCGAAAAAATTGAAGCAGACCCAAGTCATCCGACCATTCTGCAGCATCTTAGAGGCAGAGGATATGTACTTCACCAATCTAGAAGCATGGAGTCTGTCATACGATAACTGGCCCCTGACGAGTCAGGGGCTCCTGTCTATGCTACCTTAAGATAGACAGCGAATTACGATTTCAATAACCATAATGCAGGAACATTTGGCGGCTCCCATCCTACAAGAGACGTATGGGCAACAAGCGCCGCATAGGTTTTACCGTTATAAGTTACGAGCGCGCCAGCCGCATAGGAGGTATTGGCTGCCCACGGTGTGGCCGTTGGGGCGGGCGCTGTTGTGACGCTTACTGCATTGCTGCTCGGCGACACATTGCCGGCGGCATCATAAGCAATGACCGTGAATGTATAAGCGGTATTTGCCGTAAGCCCTGTTACTGTATACGTCACCCCATTTGTGTTAGCTACCAAGGTCGATCCGTTATAAACGCGGTATCCAGCCACGCCTACATTATCCGTTGATGCTGTCCAAGACAGCTTCACGCTCGTAGCAGTAATATTCGAAGCGGTTAATTGGGATGGGGCAGTTGGTGGATCCGTATCCGGCTGCGGTGCTGACGTCTTGAAGGATACGGCGTTGCTGCTAGTGGATTCATTGCCTGCGGCATCGACGGCTCGCACCGTATACGAATAGGTTGTATTCGGCGTAAGTCCCGTTAGCGCGTATGTTAAAGTGGTTCCATTCGTCGATCCAACGAGTGTGGAATCTTTATAAATGTTATACCCCGTTACGCCTACGTTGTCGGTAGAAGCATTCCAAGATAATTTGGCGGTATACGCCGTAACGTTCGATACGGCAAGATTCGATGGCGCCGTAGGCGGGGTCGGATCGACAGGGGAACCGCCGCCGAAGTTCACATCAATGACATTATAGAACGCGTTTGCGGTGTCAGCAATTTCCCACACGGCAAGGATTACTTGGTATCCCGTCCGGCTTGGAACATTGCATGTGTCGGAGTAAGAATGTGGAGGCTGCTTTCCTTTATAATCCACGTTGCAGAACGGAGTCAAGTCGAAGGAGGCGCGGCTAAGCGGCGCATTCGGATTCCAATCCTGCTTCGTAATATAATATTTCCAGCTAGTTGTAGCGTGGTTAGCTTCAATTGTCCAATGGAACGTAGTCGTTCCCGGGGTAATGTTCACCTTGCTCCAGCGCGTTGCCGATTGTTGATCAAGCTCTGGAAATGCACCGTTAGCACTGGCGATTTTGCCGTCAGCCGGCCCCGCGGCTGGAAACCCCTTATATGCTTCCAAGCTTTGCGGCTCATAAATGATAAATCCACAGTTCTTGTTCACCTTCTTCGCGCACAGATCAGCCCGGCTGCTGGGAGAGTCAATGTAACCGTGTGCTAATACAGTCCCCGAGAACAAGAGCGTGACAATGAACATCGTGAGCATGATTCCACCTGTAACCAACCATTTGCGCATTCCTGCGTTCCACGTACACGTTACTGTCAAAATCATATTCCTCCTTCAAATGAGCATAATGTTACAACTATTGCTAATTCGTGTTGTTGTAGATTAGCGAAGCTACACCTTCTTTCCTGGCATTGGATATTCCCAGTGCAAAGTATTGTATAAATACTCAAGATGAGTCTATACCGGATGAAAAAGGATCTCATCGTCAGAACACAGAAAAATGTATACGCTTTAACTATGAGGATGATGAAAAGAAAATTTTTTAATTGTGATCGAAACTTCCTTCAAGTCAAGTACAGCCTCATTCTTTGGATGTTCTAAATCGAGATCAATCCAATTTGAAAGCTTGTCCGTTCGCTTCATTGACAGTTTCGGACATTGAAGGTAAGATGCAGGAAGATGAATATGTCCTCGTTAGGTGAGGCTCCTATACGAATACAGGCCACTGCCCGGAAACATCGAGAGATGCCAATGGGTAGAACAGGGATTGCCGGATTAAGGCTTTTCATAATGTGGCTAAGAAGCGGCAAGCTTCTTTACGTTGTATAGTGCCAAAACTGTACCAGGGGGAATGAAGCTTATCTGAATTGTGCGCAGCTGCAGCAACTATTCTCAATACTAGCTCTCCCATTTGGTAGGGAGGGCTTTTTGCTATGTTTAGCACCATACTTTCGCGCAAATTACGTCCGTATATCGTTACCAAAGGAGGATAAGCTGAGATGAACAAATCGGAAAGCACAATGGAAGTAAAGGGAGCCGTCCGCAATCACGTGCTCGTGGTAGAGGATGACCATCATATACGGCGTTTTATTTCGATTAATCTGGAGCGGAACGGCTTTCAAGTGGCAGAAGCTGCGGTGGGCAGTGAGGCAATGATGCAATTTACAACGAATCGACCAGATGCTGTCATTCTCGATATAATGCTGCCTGATATGGAAGGCTTCGAGATATGCCGGCAAATCAGAGATGTGGATTCCGAAGTTGTCATCATCTTCCTGACAGCGAAGGGACTGGATTTCGACAAAATTAAAGGGTTAGAGCTCGGTGCAGATGATTATATCGTGAAGCCGTTCAACCCGCTGGAACTTGTTGCAAGAATCAACACGGTATTGCGGCGCTCTAATCAGTCCTCACATGTAACCAGTAGAATTATTGAGTCAGGGCCAATTACCTTAGACAAGGATGCGAATAAAGTATGTAAGCATGGGATGAAGATCGAGATGACTCCGAAGGAGTATGGCATGATTAAGGCATTTCTTGAACATCCCGACAAGGCATTATCGCGCGATGAATTATTGAATTTAGCTTGGGGAGAGGATTTTGTCGGTGATCCGAAGACGGTCGATGTCCACGTTCGCAAGCTGCGCGAGAAGATTGAGGATGATAGTTCGAATCCGAGACGAATTGAGACGGTATGGGGGATGGGCTACCGCTGGAAGAGAGGCGAATAGTGATAGGTATCCAGCAGAGATTAGTAGGCAGCTATTTAGCTGTTATATTAATAACGGTATGTATCTTAGAAGTCATCTTGATTACGTCAGTGAACTATTATTATCACTACAATGTAGAACGAGCGCTCATTAATCAAGCGGAGATCTCAGCCGCCTTTTTCCAGCAATATTTTGCTGAGGAAGAAGTAACAGAACAATCGGAGAAGCTCGTACGAGCTTTCTCCCAACATACTTCTGCACAGGTGCAGATCATGGATGCTGCTGGACACATCATTCAAGATTCATATGGTACGAATGCAGGCAAAGAGATCATTCATTACACCGATGTACAGCAAGCTGCTGATGGAGAGGTAGGCACTTGGCGCGGTTTTGATGATGACACCAATGAGCATATTGTTTCGGTATCCTATCCGCTCCAATCCGAAGGCAAGACTGTTGGAATTGTCCGCTTTATTAGCTCATTGACCGGTACAATCGATGCTGTCCGCTATATTTCCATCTTGTTCATATTGGCAGGAGTACTTGTTGTTTCCATTGTAGCTATACTTAGTATTTTTCTATCTCGAACCATTACGGGGCCTATCCGTGAATTAAAAAAAGCAGCGGAAGTCATGGCAGATGGCAATTTCTCAATCCGCGCGAAAAAGATGTACCGGGATGAAATAGGCACACTAGCAGACACGATGAATGCAATGGCTTCACGAATTAGCCGCAATG
>NZ_JMDX01000240.1:0-8402 GCF_000935845.1 Paenibacillus sp. E194 | reverse complement strand
GCAACAGATGCATGGCTCACCTTAGCAGCGGTCATAAGCCCGACGGTCTGCTCCGGAGCGTACCCCTTCTCTACACACGTCAGACGAAGGTACTCTATCGGATCTGCACAATTGAACTGATAATGAACCATCTGATTCAAGATGCGATTGCCCGCCCATTGCCCGCCATGAAATACAGCACTGCTCCATATCGGCGCTATCTGTGGAAGTTCAACAGCGATGAGAGCATCCTCCCAACGAATATGTACACCTGCAATATGTCTAGATGTATAGGTACAGTTGCGCTCTCGATATGGCTGCATCCCACTTCTCCTTCATTCTGTGTTTGTCTACTGTAACACAGCTTCAAGGGCTGACGCTACAATTGCATTCGCAGCGCGATCCTTGACTGCCAATCGGAAGTCTCTCTCCGTCAGTCCGACATACATGTCGCAATTGCGAATGAGAATGCCAGATCGGCATAATTCGGCCTGAAGCGACTTCGCCGTCCACCCTTCTGGAGCTCTGCATAATAGGAAATTCGCTACGCTTGGCCATGTTCGAATGCCTAACATATGCAGCTGCTGACGTAGAGCAGCCCGTTCTTCAGCGATGAGAGCTCGTGTTGAAGCCGCGTATTGATCCGATTGCTCATCCGTCAGGAGGGCCTCCCCTGCCGCTAGTGCCAAGCCATTGACACTCCATGCCACCTGCATAGCCGACATCGCCGCAATATGCTGCGGCTGGGCGATTGCGTACCCGAGACGTAATCCAGGAATCGCATAGAACTTCGTAAGTGAACGAAGTACAATAAGATTCGGGCATCGATGAACGAATGGAATCAAGGAATGCTCCTCTTCATTCGCAAAGTCAATAAAAGCTTCATCGATTACGAGAATCGTAGAAGCAGCTTCTGCTAAGACTGCAAGTCTTCCTAGCAGCATATGATCATATAATGCACCATTCGGGTTGTTCGGGTGGCCGATAAATACGACATCCGCCTGCTCAATAAGCTCTGTCAGCTGAGACTCGGTAGCACGGAAATCGTTATCCTCACTGCCAACCCTATGCATCACTTCTGCTCCGAACTTGCGCGACAGCGTCTCATATTCAGAGAAACAAGGGGCAATAACGCCAACCCGTTTAGGCCGAATCGCCAGCAACAGCAGCGCCATGCATTCTGCAGCCCCGTTACCAATGCTAATCAGTGCCTCGTCGACCCCTAACTTCGCAGCTAAGAGCTTCTTCATCTGCCGATGTCCAGGATCCGGATAATGAACGATTGACGGCATCATCTCGCGTCTCAGACGATCTATAACAGCCGAAGGCGGTCCAAGCGGATTAATATTCGCGCTGAAGTCCAGCAGTTCTTTACGATCGACGCCGAACGCGTTCGCAGCCGTCCACACATCTCCACCATGCCCGAATCGTTCAATTATGCCCATTGCTGTCTTCCTCCCAAAGATGTCAATTGGATTTGTCCAAAGGTTGAAAATATATATGTACTGCTAGCTCCACGAACCGGAGCTTTCCAATATGGAATCGTTTCTACTCGTCCATTATGCGTAACAGAGCAATGTTCGTCAAACGAATTTTCCTGTAAATATGTGCAGCTGCTTCGTTCACTACGGGCGTTGCAGCGCGATTTGCAAGTAATTATAGTGGAATTGCAAAGGTTTTATTACGAAATGCCAAAAAACATTGGTCAATCGCACACTGTAACACTTCTGTTAATTGCTGTATAATCTTGTTGCACCACACATCTTAACAGGTGTGATATGTCATGGATGAGGAGGGATGATTATGTCGGTGCATCACAAGACATCATGGGCTACTCTCGGCGCCGCCATCATTGTCACCATCTATTACGCTGCAATTCTGTTTCGACTCAAGGGGGACATCGGATTATACAGCACGGAAATGATGGCCCTTGCCCGGAACGTGTTCGGAATTGCCGTTGTCGTTCAAGTCGTTATGCACTTTATCAACTTTATGTCCAAGGATGAGGCCGAGGACAAGGAGCTTGCTCGTTCTGTGTCCATGCAGGCCAATCAGTTCAGCCTTCTCTTTCTCGTCCTTGCAGTAGCTTGCTGTGCGGCCTATTTAATATATGTATCGGATACACGCACCTTATTGCTGTCTCCGCTCGTATGCGCTCATTTACTTGTCTGTGTGCTGCTGGCTGCGTGGATCATCAAGCACGCTTTGGAATTAATGCTGTACCATCGCTTTATCAAGGCGGATCCATTAGATCATCCTTGATCATGTAACCGTTTACTTCGTGATCACTGACCTCGATACAGAAAATAAGGAGTGCCCGATCAGCATACGCTGCGAGGCACTCCTTATTGTTAGGACAGAGCCAGTTGCACTTGCCATCCTCCATTATTGATCGATTACAGTGAAGAGCTGCTCCGCACTCGTACGCGGGCGAGCCTTCGGCGCATCGTCAAAGTAACCGATGCGGATTACCCCGACAAGTTTCTCGCCTGGTTGTACGCCAACCATCTCACGATATTGCTTGTTGTAGATATAGTCGCCTGTATGCCACAGCATGCCAAGACCAAGTTCCCATCCAAGCAGCTGGAAGTTCTGAATCAGAGCGCTCACCGCTTCCAAATCCTCTTGCCAAATATTCGGACGAGGGTCTTCAGGCATGACCACATGCAAATAAGCAGGAACATGCATCAAATGCTCCTCGAACTTCTGGCGCTGCTCTGGCGTTGCATCTCTTAGCTTAGTCTTATCTAGAATTGTAAGAAGTCCGTTCACAATACGCGCCTTTCCTTCTCCTTCCGCATATATGAAGCGCCAAGGCTCACGCAGTCCGTGGTTCGGTGCCCATACTGCGTCATTTAACAGCTGCAGCACCAAGCTGCGATCAACTGACTTATCGTTGAATTCATGTATACTTCTACGTTCCCGAATAATTGAAGCAATTGACATCCTGAAGTTCCTCCTCAATAGGTTGCATTGTAACCGTCTTTGTTACTTCACATCATATCATCTATGATAACGATTATCAATATCAAATCTGTTTTGTATTCTCTTGCAAATCGTATACAATAGAACTATATGCACCAACAGCTTCTACATGAAGGAGACGGACAAGCTATGAAGTTTATTGATAATCAAGGCATAACAGACCCGCGGATCAATCTTGCAATCGAGGAATTCGTATTGAAGCATTTGCCGCTTGAGGAAGACAGCTATCTTTTATTCTATATCAACGAGCCATCGATCATTATAGGCAGAAATCAGAATACAATCGAAGAAATCAATGCCGAATACGTTAAGGACAACAACATTCATGTTGTGCGTCGCCTCTCTGGCGGTGGAGCTGTATATCATGACACAGGCAACCTGAACTTCAGCTTCATTACTAAGGATGACGGTGAGTCCTTCCATAACTTCCGCAAATTCACCCAGCCTGTTATCGACACCTTGCACGCTCTCGGCGTGAATGCCGATCTGACTGGACGCAATGATATCCAGGTTGGAGAGCGCAAAATTTCAGGAAACGCCCAGTTCGCTACCCGTGGCCGCATGTTCAGCCATGGAACGCTGCTGTTCAATTCGGAAATGGAACATGTCGCATCTGCACTGAAGGTGCGCCAAATTAAAATCGAATCCAAGGGCACGAAATCTGTGCGCTCCCGTGTTGCCAATATAGCGGAGTACTTGAAGGAGCCAATGACCATTGAAGAATTCAAGGCTTCGATTCTGCACCACATCTTCGGTATCGAAGCGGATCAAGTTCCGCAGTATGTGTTGACTGAGCAGGATTGGGAGGTTATTCATCGCATCTCCGAGGAACGCTACCAGAACTGGGATTGGAACTATGGTCACTCTCCGAAGTTCAATGTGGAGCATACGAAGAAATTCCCTGCCGGTATCGTCGATGTACGATTGGATGTAGCGGACGGAGTGATTCAATCGATGAAGATATACGGGGACTTCTTCGGCATCGGCGAGGTAAGTGATATTGAGGAACGGCTCCAAGGTGTTCGCTATGAGGAACAAGCCATCTCCGAGGCTATTGGAGATATGGACATTAATCACTACCTCGGCAACATTAGCAAGGATGACTTTGTTGGACTGCTTATGCTGCAGGAATAGACCGTGAAGCAGATAGAGGCGTCCTCTCTTTGGAGAGAACGCCTCTTCGTTATGGAACGAAATCTACCAGACGTCCAATCCGTTCAGACTCCTGGCATGTCTCAATTACAGTTATGAAGCTTAGTATAGCTTGTCCAATACGGACTTGGCCGTTTGTTGAATTGCCTTGTATGCCTTCTCCTTATCTTGCAAGGCAACAGCAGTCGACAGAATATCGAGGACATGGATTTGTGCAATTTTCGATGAAAAGGCCCCACCCTCAAGAGGTGTCTCCTTGGATTTGATTAGCAGAATGGAGTCTGCATATTTTGTAATAGGGGACTTCGCATGACTCGTCAAGCAAATGAAAAATACGCCATTCTCCTTCGCCAATCGAATCGTGTCCACCAAATCCTTCGTACTGCCTGATGTTGATATGCCGAATACGACATCTTGTTCGGTCATAAGTACCGCATTCATCGCCATCACGTGTGGATCTGTTATCGCTTCCCCAGTGTAGCCAAGCCGCATAAAGCGATACTGTGCATCCATCGCTGTCATAGCAGACGAGCCTACCCCCATGAAGAATAGGCGCTTCGCCTTCACGATGGCTTCGACCGCCTTATTCAGCTCCTCCATATTCAGCAAGGACAGCGTATGCTCAAGCGACGCGACATTCTCCATTGTCATTTTCTTCGCCACAACAGCCAGGTCATCACTCTCATCAATCTCACTATCTTCATGTTTCAGTGGTGATACCAGATCTTTAGCCAAGGATAGCTTGAAATCTTGGTAGCTTTTAAAGCCCAGATTACGACAAAAACGCAGAACAGAAGTCTCGCCCGCACTTGCTCGCTCCGCTAAATCCGTAACTGTCGCATATAGCACCGATTCGGGATTTTTCAATACATAGTCTGCTATTTTCTTCTCCGTCTTCGTCAGTGACGGATAGAGACTTCTAATCAGCAGCAGTGTATTGGTATGTTCACCTGCGACCATCTCATGATTCCCCCTAACTTCTTTATGTATTTCAATCCGTATGAATGCGGCACTCTCAGCGTGTCTTGTGCCGGATTTGTTTATTTCCATGCCAGCTCACAACTACTGACACAATCCTAGTGTTCGGAATTCCCTCACTCATTGTTCACCTGTCAAATGATGTATTGATCGTACTAGGCAAGATTCAACATGCCTCATTCACCATCCGATTAACAGCCCTCCACGACGTCAGTGGTTGGTGCTTACACAAAAGTCATCATGCACAGCCCATTCACAAGGAAATTCGAACTAGCCTTATCATCTAATGGAACGATTAAAAAATCAACATTTTGATAACAAAATAGTGAAAGCGTTCTTACATAGGGATAGTCCGATCTGGGTCACTTCACCATACAGTCCCCGACGTGAACTGCTTCGTTTCTTCGACAAGAACACGATAAAAAAGCGGCAAATAGACAGTTTACATCCTGCTATCGCCGCTTATTACGATCGGTTTATTATGCAAGTTAGAAAATAGGCTAGATTACAGAAAAATGGTCGGAAGGTTGCACCGAATGAAGCTCCGTCCAAATACAGTTGGCAGCTCCAACTACCCCAGCATGCTCCCCCATTTTAGCAGCATGGAGCTCCACACCCTCTCCCCAATATGCAGGCATGCACATCTTGCGCATCTCTTCCTTAATTGCTTCAAGCAGCCATGCTCCTTGTCCGAGAACAGCTCCGCCTAATACAAATCGACGACAATTGAGCACATGCTGCAGCGTCACAAGCCCAACTGCGATGTTTCGAATATATTGGGTAATGACCTCATTTGCTGCCGGAATGCCACTACGTGCGGCTGCGAACCAAGCCTCTGGCTTATCCTCGCATTGAGGCAATATCGCTGCCGCAGAAGAACTGCCTTCAACAGAAGTCTTCTCTCTCATCATGCGCTTCAAGGCATTAACAGAAGCATACTGCTCCCAACAGCCGCGCAATCCACAAGTGCAAGGCTCGCCATCCATCTGCACGATGAAATGCCCGAATCCACCCGCATGGCCATCAGCCCCGCCATAGAGTGCACCCTCTTCAATAATCGCACCACCAATTCCTGTACCGAGTGCGACGCAGACGAATTGATCCATTCCTCTGCCTGCGCCCTTCCAGCTCTCCCCGAGTGCGATTGCATGCACATCGTTAATGACGCGAACCGGCAGACCCGTCGCTTCATGTAGCAATGCCTGTACTGGAGTTCCGCTCCAGCCCGGCAAATTATCCGTCGCATAAGCCACATGCCCATCATGATGAATATAACCTGCAGAACCTACTCCAATGCCATTTACCGCCCAATCATTCAGTTCCGCTTCATTCTGATAATAATGAATAAGCTGCTTCAGCTTGTTCAGCAGTTCGTCCCGTCCAAGCATAGCCTCTGTAGGAATGGTACGGGAATGGAGTACATTCCCCTGCCTGTCTACAATGCCGCTCTTTATATTCGTACCGCCAATATCAATGGCGATGACGACAGATTCATGACCGTTCACTGCGTCTGTCATGATGACGCCTCTCCCTTGCTGGCAGGTTCAATCCCATCCTGATTCTGAGGAATCACAGGGATGACCGAGCCCGACATCGCCGCTTGGACAGGGATCTGACCCCCTTTTATCTTGGAAACAAATGAACTGGTAAGCGTATGCGGACGTGTAATGGCCGTGCCCACAACAACGGAGAATGCGCCATTATTCAAGGCTTCCTCCGCCTGCTCCGGTGTATGGATGCGTCCTTCCGCGATGATCGGCGTTGACACTGCTGCGGCCAGCCGCTTGATCAGCTCCATATCCGGCTCCTTCTGCTGCGCGCTATAGGGGGTATAACCTGATAATGTCGTAGAAATAAAATCAAAACCCAGCTCCGCTGCGCGAATCCCTTCCTCGTAAGTTGAAATATCCGCCATCAAGGGAATGTCATACTTTGTTTTGATAACGTTTACAATGTATTCAAGCGTTTCACCTGATGGACGCGGCTGCATCGTGGCATCAAGCGCGACCATGTCAGCGCCGGCAGCAATCATCACTTCAACATCCGCGAGTGTCGGGGTTATATATACGTCAGAACCTGGATATTCCTTCTTCCATATCCCGATAACCGGAATACTTACCGCTTCCTTAATGGCTGCAACATCTTGCGGCGAGTTGCTGCGAATTCCGGCAGCACCGCCATTCACGGCTGCTAAGGCCATGCGCACCATCATATCGCTTCCATACAGCGCTTCCCCCGGGTACGCCTGACACGAAACAATCAAATTTCCTTGCAGTTGTTCAGCAAGCTTCTCTGCTCTTATGTTCGTTTCCTCTACCTTCATCGTTTCCAACTCCTATAGGTTAGAAGTAATTATCCAATAATTCGATCACATTTCGGATTCTTACTCCAATTTATCATGGAAAATGAAGGATGTAAAGAATGGATGATTGAAAACTATGCTTTACAGCATGCAGGCTTTCTTACATGATAAGAGTAAAATATTTCTAAGTAGGAAGGGAGTCTATTTTACTCATCATGAAACGCACATGGTTAGCCGATGTATGTCTCTTGCTCGTTGCACTGATTTGGGGCAGCACGTTTCTTGTTGTTCAGTATGCTGTCCATACTTTGCCCCCTCTTGCCTTTAATGCAATTCGCTTTGTATGCGCTGGACTGCTGTTTGCAGTCGTTCTGCTTCTTACCAGACGAACCTTGACTATCTTCCTGAACAAGCGACTGCTTCTTCACGGCGGGATACTTGGCTTATGGTTATTTTCCGCATATGCGTTTGGTCCCTTTCATTACCTTATGGCTGTCGAAGCAGCGGCTGACTCTCCCGACTTGGATCTCCGCTCTGCTTGCTCTCTGCGGGCTGTATTTGCTTGCTTTCAATGGTGGAGTGGCTGAGTGGAATAAAGGAGACGGACTCGTGCTGCTCTGCGCAGTCGGCTTCGCCATGCATATCGCCCTGACAGGCCGTTTCGCATCGCAGCATGATACACTGCCGCTTGTTACCGTACAGCTTATTACTGTCGGTATTCTGTCTGGCATAAGTTCGGCTGTCTTTGAGCCGCCGCTCACGATGAATTTACTCGGGCAAGCCTTATCGGAGCCGAAGGTGCTGTACGCACTTGCTATATCCATTGGACTCTCGACCGCGTTTGCCTTCTGGGCGCAGACTTGGTGTCAGAAGTATACCTCCGCGACACGCGTTGCGATTTTATTTGCGATGGAACCGGTATTTGCCGTCATTACGGGCGTAACCTTTGCCGGAGAAGCGCTGGGAGGATGGGCACTTGCGGGATGCGGGCTTATTTTATTGGAAT
>NZ_JMDX01000239.1:0-8411 GCF_000935845.1 Paenibacillus sp. E194 | reverse complement strand
TCTTCATGAACAGCGAGATGAACATACAGGGAACAGAATAATGGGTTCAGGTTACAGCAATAAGATAAGAACATAAAAAAAGCAGCCATGCTCAACATGAACATGGCTGCTTGGCGTTGCTAGTGCACTATTTATAAATGACAGCCCTTAACGGGACAATTCATTATAATTTAATGACATTAGCTGCTTGCGCACCGCGATTGCCTTCAGTAATATCGAACTCTACTTCTTGGCCTTCGTCAAGTGATTTGAAACCGTCGCCTTGGATTGCGGAGAAATGAACGAATACGTCTTCGCCGTTTTCCACTTGGATAAATCCGTAGCCTTTTTCTGCGTTAAACCATTTTACAGTACCTTTCAAAGTCAAAACCTCCTCACTTCTTCGCCCTGACAGGCGAATAGTAATATTATACTTAAGCAAAAAGTCAAACGCAACTTTTCCCACAAAAAAGATTTCTAAAAAAATTGCAACTAATGTGGTCTATATTGCGGCTTTCCAGTGAATTCAGATTTGATTTCATCTAATGGCTAAGGTATCATGATCGGTAAGACAAACTGCTTGGCAATACCGCTTACAACTTAGAGTGACAGTGCCCTGCACCAAGAAACGAGGGAACCAAATTATGATGAAGAAACATGTTATTTATAAAAAGGATAACTGGAATATGCTTACGGTTGAAGTACAAGGCCGTTATATCGTATTGCGTGAAATATCCGAACAATGGGGAGAAGAATGCCATAACTTCTTGAGCCGTCCGGCCTTGATGCATTGGGCTGAACAACGCTTTCCTAAAGAAGATTACGTAGGCAAGGAAGAAGAATGGAACGAGATCATGGACAAATTCAAGCAAGTATAAAGGCAGGATGCTTATGAATTCATCAACGAACCTTATTTTTATTTTGCTTGCATTTTCACTTGGAGTGATCCTAGTCTGGAAGAGAGACACGCTGCCAGAGAAGCTGCGCAGGCCGTTGGCGATTACTGCATTATGCTTGATTACATTCGCCTTCTTCCTAATTGTCTACTCTTTCTTTGCGCTCGGCAGTTAGCTTCTTCAACGGAACAAGCACAGCCGCCCGCAACAAATAGTTTGGCGTTCTCTGGTCATACTACCCTACAGATTAATCGGTGTGTGCACACAGCACCATTGCCGCACGGCAACGCTACCGGAGGGGGATATATGGCCACGACACGCCAATTGGTAATCGGGCTGGTCACCTCTGCCATCATGGTGACCAGCCTACTGTCTGCTTCAACAGCCGCTAGTTATAAGCAAGCGACAGCGAAGCCATTATCGCAACATCAATATATGAGGAGGGTACATATGGAACAAGTATGGAAACGTTCAGAAGTCCCACAGGATGTCCGCTGGAAATTAGAGGACTTATTCGGATCTCAAGCAGAATGGGACAAAGAATTCTCGCTGGTTAACCAGCTGTTGGATAAGATGAAGCAATATCAAGGCAAGTTGAATGATGCGGAAGCACTGAAGAACTGCTTCGAGCTGGAAGACGATATTTCCCTACATACCGAGCGCCTGTACGTATATGCGAGCATGCGTCATCATGAAGACACAGCGGAAACCTGGATATCAGGCATTGTCCGAGAAGGCCAAGCAATTAAGCGTAACAGTTGGGGAGGCGCTCTCTTTCATTACGCCTGAAGTTCTGTCCTTGTCTGATGAGCAATTGAACGCCTTCATTCAAGAACCGAAGCTGGCTGCTTACCGCTTCACGTTGACTGAAATGCAGCGCCAAAAGGCACATATTCTGTCCAAGCAAGAAGAAGCGCTGCTCGCGCAAGTTGGAAGCATGTCCAAGGCGCCTGAGACCATTTACAGCATGCTGAACAATGCCGACATGAAGTTCCCAACGATTAAGGACGAGAACGGCAAGGATGTAGAGCTGACACATGGCCGCTACATTCAATTCCTTGAAAGCCGCAACAGCGAAGTTCGCAAGGCTGCTTTCGAAGGCGTATACGGTACATATCGCAAGCTTCGCAATACAATTGCTTCTACACTCAATGCAAACGTACAGAAGAACCTGTTCTATTCTCGTGCACGCAAATACCCTTCCACACTGGAAATGTATCTATACGGTGACAACATTCCGAAGGAAGTATATACGAATTTGATTGACACGATCCACAAGCACTTGCCGCTTATGCACCGCTACATGAAGCTTCGCAAGCAGCTTCTGGGTGTGAAGGAACTACATATGTACGACCTATTCGCTCCGGTTGTCGATGAGTTCGACATGAATATTACATTCGAAGAAGCAAAGGCAACTGTTAAGGAAAGCTTGAAGCCGCTTGGTGAATCGTATCTGAATGTGCTTCAAGATGGATTCGATAACGGATGGATTGACGTATACGAGAATGAAGGCAAGCGCACTGGCGCATACAGCTGGGGCGCATACGGCACGCACCCTTACGTGCTGTTGAACCATAAAGACAATTTGAACAGCATGTTCACATTGACGCATGAAATGGGTCACGCACTGCATTCTTACCATTCGGACAACAACCTGCCATATCGTGACGCACAGTACACCATCTTCTTGGCAGAGGTTGCTTCCACACTGAATGAAGCGCTGCTCATGGATTATATGCTGAAGAAGACAACGGATAAGAAAGAAAAGATGTATCTGCTTGCATACTACATCGATCAATTCCGTACAACTGTATTCCGTCAGACGATGTTCGCTGAATTCGAGATGATTATCCATGATCATGCTGAGAAAGGTGAAGCACTGACACCGCAGCTCCTCTGTGACGTATACTATGACTTGAATAAGAAGTACTACGGAGATGACATGGTCATCGACAAAGATATCGAGATGGAATGGGCACGTATTCCTCACTTCTATACAAGCTTCTACGTGTTCAAATACGCGACAGGCTTCTCGGCTGCACAAAGCTTCGCGAAGCAAATTCTCGAAGAAGGTCAACCGGCAGTCGATCGTTACACAGGCTTCCTGAAGAGCGGCGGCAGCGACTTCTCGATCAACATTCTGAAGAAGGCCGGCGTAGATATGTCCACTCCGAAGCCAATCGAAGAAGGCATGAGCTTGCTTGAATCCCTTATCAAAGAGATGGAACAGCTCGCAGCAAAATAAATGTAAAAGAGACGCTAGACAGCTAACTAACTGCTGTCTGGGCGTCTCTTTTTTGTCAGCCATCCTGTCACATCCACTCTTGTATCAAATCGAGTAATTCTTAGGGACACGACGCGTGCTAATAGGTAAGAACGTAAGAAACGATTTAGCTGCGTTATGCGAATTCGGTCCCATCGAACGGCCATCTTCGCTGTACGCCTGCCCCATCCAGCTCCGCTTGATAAGCGCTGAGATGGTGCTTATCTTCATAGACCTTGCGCGGAATGATCTCTTGCTCAATCGAATAAGCGATCAAGTGACCGACGGATTCTCCAATATTCCATTCAGTTGGATGCAAGCGATAGCACCCGTTAGTGAGCTGAGTCGTACCAATATTTTTGCAAGCAGGCAGAACATTCGTAACCCGCTTCGGAATGAGAGTTCCAAGTGGAATTTCATAAGGCAAGGTCGGAATATAGCAGCTTCGTCCAGTCTTGGTTGTTGTATGCAAATCCATAGAATAATGCCCTACTCCTACACTATCCTCATATCGGCGAATGCCAAGTCCCAACCCCTTGCGGAGCTCCTTGCTCACATCATGTTCCGTTATCGTATATAGGGCTTGAATTCTTCTCGATTCACGAATGTAAGCCGACTTAGCAAGGCCATCATCAGTGCCGACAGATGGACGGTACAAGCGGAATTCGGGATACCCTACTCCACCATCTTCACGTGGCGCTTCTGTCTGAAGCCAGTATAGCAGTGACAAGCTTAACTGCTTAGCCTCCTCAACAATCGCATCCCGCTCTTCATAACTCATCTCAACAGGAGATGCAATGGAATAATCATTTTGCGGCCAATTAATTAAGGACAGATCTCCCTCATAATGGCCGTCCCGAAACTGCGATGCGTCCACAGTACGGCGATACGTCCACAAAGGCAGCGGGTCTATACCGTCGGGCAAGCAAATGAACTTGCGCAATTCATGAGTCGCATTCGGCTTTGTATCCCACCAACTTAACAAAGGATAAGGCGATCCTTCATGGTGAAAGCTCCTCCACCAATCATAACTTGCCGGCTTGGCAATCGGCTCATTGCGTTCAGCAGCTCTGGCATCCAGCTTCTCCAGCGACATCACTACTGTAAACGCTTGCAAATCAGCTGGGTCTGCTTCCGGTAACGCATGAGGTTCCCCTGTCATCTGCTGTGATTCAGCACCAACGATATATTCAACACCTGCGAGCGGCAGCACATCACCACATTCTGTTGCATCTACATAATATTGTCCAGTGAGTACTGTCTTCTCTCCTGTAATTCGATTAAGCACGGTGATGTCTTGTACGGCATCGCCCTGCAAGTGCGCTTCAAGCGGAACCGTATGATACAAAATGTGCAGACTCCCTTCCTCAACGTGAGGGCAAAGCCACGCTTGCAGCAGATCATGGGCAACATTCGGCTCATGACACAGCCGGCTTACCCATCCATTTCCCGGATTGAAAGTATTGTCGTATGCATCTCGATCCTGCAGCAGCTCCGGCTTCACAAGTGCAGCATAATAACTCCGAATCTGATTGCGGAATGCTCGATAAGCAGCAGTACATCCTGTTTGTTCAATCCATGGGTGTTCATCTGGTGGAACTGCTTGGCTGGTAAGCTGGCCGCCAATCCAGTCCGTCTCTTCTGTCATGATCACTTTCAGGCCCCGATTCGCCAGTGTCCAAGCTGCCAGTGTTCCCCCAAGCCCGCCACCAATAATGACAACGTCTGCCTTCCTCGTATTCATGAATGTCCCCCCATTCACTTCCAGATCATTCCTCCCCATGATCATATCATGACATGTCTGTATTATGAATCCTTATTCCATATTGAAAATATTTGATTGGAGCAACCATTCAACTTGTGGCGAATGAAGTCGAACATTATACTGAGAATAGATATATAAACATAATGGTAAGGAGGCTACCTGCAATGCGTATTCAATGGTCCCTGCTAGCAGGACTTATATTTGCGCTCATAACGGCGATATTTGCAGTCATTAACGTGAATCCAGTACAAGTGAATCTCTTGTTCGGCACGTTCGATGTACCGCTCATTCTTCTCATTTTGGGCTGCACCCTGCTTGGAGCTGTAATTGTCGGTTCATACAGTATCTACCTGCAGTTCCGCTCTCAGAAGAAGATTAAGCAATTGGAGCATCAGCTTGCTCAATATACAGGCGACGCTGACACTAGTTTGTTCGAGAATCATGAATCGACAAACAACCTGGAAGAATTCCATCCTCATGGCGACAACACGACAAATGAGGAACTCCCGGGATTCACATCAAGCACAGCCAATTCGGGCAAGACTGATCACTAGCACCAGCACTTGCATTGGTACTTGTTTTGGAACTTGCATTAGTACTTGTATTAGTACTTGATTGGTACTAGTCTCAGAACTAGTATTTGAACTGACATTAACACTGATTAACACTGGTATTTAGCGTTAGCGATTGAATCGTACCTATTTATCATATCTAGGAGGAATACAGTCATGGCGACACCCGATCATTCAACGATTTCATCACAACCCTTCCAAGCGATAATTGACGAAAATTACGTAACTTCCTTCCTGCTCGAATTGCTTAATACACCGAGTCCAACAGGCTATACCCACCATATTATGGCCCGCATTGGCCGTGAAGCGGAACAACTCGGATACGCATTCGAGCAGACTCAAAAAGGCTGTGGCGTCATTAAGGTAGCAGGAGAGAAGCACGATTCGAACAAAGTCATTGGATTGTCTGCCCATGTCGACACGCTGGGTGCTATGGTACGGTCCATCCATGCTGATGGCACACTGCGCTTAACTTCACTAGGCGGATATATGTCTAGTTCCATGGAGAATGAATATTGCCACATACATACTCGTGACGGTCGTACATACACAGGTACAATTATGACGAACCACCCTTCCGTGCATGTATACAGCGATGCACGCGAATACGCACGTGAAGAGAAGAACATGATTGTGCGCATCGATGAGCTTGTACATACCAAGAAGGATACCGAAGAACTTGGCATTCGCACAGGTGATTACGTTTCATTTGACGCACGTCCTGTACACTTGCCAAATGGATTTATTAAGTCGCGCCATCTGGATGACAAAGCTAGTGTAGCTGCCTTGTTCGGATTGCTGGAGAGCATGAAGCGCCACGCATGGCAGCCAAAGCACGATATTGTCATTTTCATTACGAATTACGAAGAAATCGGACACGGTGCATCCTACATTCCCCAGGAAATAACGGAGATGCTTGCTGTTGATATGGGAGCTATGGGCGATGATCTGTCTTGCAAGGAGACGGACGTGTCCATCTGTGCGAAAGATTCATCCGGGCCTTACGATTATATGATGACGGGCACTCTTATTGCTCTGGCAGAACGAGAGGGCATCGAACATGCAGTTGATATTTACCCTCACTATGGTTCCGATGCTTCAGCTGCGCTTCGCGGTGGCAACAATATCCGTGCTGCCTTAATTGGGCCAGGCGTTCATGCTTCACATGCGATGGAACGCACTCATCAGCGTGCAGTAATCAATACAGCACGCTTGATTGCTGCATACATCACAGAGGAATAAGAACCTGATCCCTTATAATAAATGCTGTCTAAATGCCAACTCTGAAGCGAGTGATATCAGCCTGTCTTCTATATAATTACATATAAGCAGCATGGAATGAAAGGGAGGTTCGAAGGTAAGATGAAACAGCAATTTGCAGCGTTATGGATTAACCAACAAACGGATGGAACACTGGATGTAAGTGTTCAACAATGTACCACCGAGCAATTGTCAGCGGGAACCGTAACGATTCGTACCGCGTATTCTGGATTGAATTACAAAGACGCGCTTGCCTGCTCGCCAACAGGAAATATCGTAAAATCATACCCCTTCATCCCCGGAATTGATGTATCTGGGGTCATCATTGAATCAGAGGATGAACGATATTCGGCAGGACAGCGTGTACTGGTAACGGGATATGGGCTAGGCGTGACCCATACGGGCGGTCTCAGTGAGATTGTGCGCGTACCAGGCGATTGGATCGTTCCACTCCCCGATTCGCTCAGCTTAAGGGAAGCGATGATATTCGGCACAGCGGGTCTCACTGCTGCTCTCGCTGTCGAACGGATAGAACGACATGGTATTACAACTGATAAAGGCCCTATCCTTGTTACTGGTGCGACAGGCGGAGTCGGCTCCATCGCAGTCTCTATGCTGGCACAACTCGGATATGAGGTTGCCGCTTCTACAGGTAAAGCCCAGTATGAAGAGTTACTTCGTTCTCTAGGTGCCAAGCAGATTGTTGCACGTGAGGAACTTCTTCCAGAGCGGCCTCGGGCTCTCGATAAGCAGCGCTGGGCAGGAGCGATCGACGTCTGTGGCGGCGGTATTCTTGCCTCTATCCTAGCGTCCCTCCATTACGGCGGGGCCGTGGCTGCAACAGGAATGACGGCTGGTGGAACTTTTCCTGCTTCTGTCTTCCCATTTATCCTGAGAGGGACAGCCTTATATGGCATCGATTCTGTATTCGTACCGAGTACAGAACGTGTCCGCCTCTGGTCACGAATCGCGGCGGAGTGGAAGTCTTTCACCCACACTCCAAGCTGGATTCGAGAATTGCAGCTGACTGATGTCCCTGCCTTTCTCAACCAGTTGCTCCAGGGCCAATCATCTGGGCGAGCCATCGTCAAGATTGGCAAAGATGAATAACAATATGAATTGCGATTGATCCGCATACTTGCTGAACGGTTTGCCATACGAAAAAAAGAGCAGGAACCTCACATGGGGACTCCCCACTGAGGTTACCTGCTCTTCTCTTATTCGCTTAATTATGTTGGGATTTGGCACGCTCCCAGTGCCCGAGCATCTCCTGAGCCACTTGCTCCAGCGAGCCTCGAATGCCAACCTTAGGGATATTGATCTGCGTATCGACGAATGCTCGGTTCGCTGACATGAGCGAACGTTTCCAGCCTGGACATCGAGCAAGAAATTCTTCCGGATCGGCCACCTTCACTCCCAGGAAGGATTGGCCCATCATATCGTACACTTTAATCTCTTCTACCTCTGACCACAATACTCTCCCTGCTGCCCCAAGAGAGGCTTGATCATAGAAGGCATCCGCTGTCAGGATGACAGCTGGCTTAGGGACTAACATGCGGTATGCGCAATATACACCGGACATACCGAAAAATGCGACACTTACTCCCCCTAGAAGCACGACTCCCCCTTGATCTTGCATAAGCATGACCATTCCAATCGCAATAAACACTATGGAA
>NZ_JMDX01000238.1:0-8447 GCF_000935845.1 Paenibacillus sp. E194 | reverse complement strand
AATTCAATGAAACCCATAACTATATTTTCCCGAATAAGCAATCGGTAACGGTGACGGATGCGGCTGGCGTGTCCGGAGAGCTGACGACAGAGGCCATATATATTCCCGAGACTGGAATGCTGTATCAATATGTGGATGGAAAAGGACAGGCCATCACCTATACGTATGATGATTTGAATCGTGTAACTGCGGTAACCTACGCAGACGGAACGCAAACCAAGATTGAGTATGATGACACAAACAACCGTATCGTAGTCACGGATGCGGCCGGACAACGAACGGAGCGATTCTTTGATCCTTTCGGACGATTAATCAAGGAAACGAATGGGCGAGGGACGGCAGAGCATCGTTACAACGAATATGGCGATTTGATTTCTAAGGGAGACTTCAACGGTTCGGCTACCCGATATGATTATGATGCCTGGGGACGTGTCATAGCTGAACAACCGGGGTATTTTGCTGCTACGCGTTATCAGTTTGATGACGGCGCCAATACCAAGATTACGATGGATGGCACAAATAACCCGATTAAAGAAACGTACGATATTCTAGGCAGAGTGAAAATGAAGGAAGAGCTCAATCCATCTGGGAATGTAGTGTTGGCGCGTTACGAGTATGATTATGCGGGGAATGTCACGAGTTCCACAGACGCGAATCAGAATGTGACCAAGTATGAGTACGATGTTCTGGGAAGATTGCTTGCTGTAACGGATAGCGAAGGCAAGACAACCCGTTATCAATATGATCTGTCTGGAAATATGGTCGAAGTCAAATATGCAGATGGCAACACGGTACAGAAACGATATGACGAGATAGGACGATTGATCCAGCAGACAGATCCGAACAAGCAAACCGAGAAAGTGTACTATGATGCTAATAGTAACATCTCCCGCACGATTGATAAGAACGGGCAGTCCCAGACCTTTGAATATGATCCTCTTAATTTGCTGACAAAAGCGGCAGCTGCTGACGAAACGATAACGTACAGCTACGATGCCTTAGGCAAACGTATGTCGATGACCGATGGAACAGGAACGACGGCGTATGGGTATTATCCAACAGGCGAACTGGCATCGATTCAATATCCAGATCAAACGAAGCTGAGTTTTGATTATGACACTCGTCAGTTGAGAACGAAGCAAACCATTAACGCATCGAACTTTGCTATGACCTCTAATATAGATTATCTCTATGAGGCCGGTGTTCCAACAAAGCTTCGAGCACTTGACGGCAATGGAACGATGCTGACCGAGTTTACGTATAATTTTAACCAGCAATCTAAGCATCTTGCAAAACTGAGTGCGTCGAATGGGCTCAATGAGATATACAATTATGATGGTTATAATCTAGCAAGTATCCAACAGAAGCAAGGAGAAGCACTGTTTGGAAACTACAGCTATACCTATGATAACAACCGAAATATTACGGCTAAAAATGATAATGGAGCAGCTTATCAATTTAGCTACGATACGCTGAATCGAATCAAGACCTCAAGCCAATTCAATGAGGCATATACGTACGATCAACGAGATAACCGCAGCACCTTGCAAAGCGATCAGGTACTGGATATCAAGGGGGCAACCTACACCTACGATAAGCGTAATCGCTTAGTCAAAGTAACAACCGAAGACGGTAAGGCTGTCAGCTACCGTTATAATGGGGATAATCTGATGGTAGAGCGCACCGAGGGGGGCGTAACGACCCGATACTACTATGACGATAGAGCGAAGATTGTAGCAGAAGGTAAGGTAGAGGGGGTCGGTAGCGTCACCATTACAGCGGCGTATGTCCACGACTCGAATGGAAAGCTGCTGGCACGTCAAGTTCCAGGACAGAATGGTCTTCAGTATTATGTAACCAACGGACACGGCGATGTTACGGAAATCCGTGATGCGCAAGGAAATGTACTTAACCGATATACGTATGACATCTGGGGCAATCCATTGGTTCAAGAGGAGACGGTTCCGAACATTTTCCGCTATTCGGGAGAGTACTGGGATGCATCAACGAATCTGCAATATTTGCGCGCAAGATGGTATGATCCGAGTGTAGGTCGGTTTATTAATGAGGATACGTATGAAGGGGAAATGGGAAGTCCTCTGAGCTTGAACTTGTATACGTATGTAGCTAATAATCCACTTAAATATATAGATTTTTCTGGTCATGATTACGTTCTTCCTAGCTCGAGTCGTTTTAGAGAATTGGCTCAGAACAATGCTTATGTAGGAATGCTAGAATTTTTCCAGAAATCGTTCAAGATTAATCAATATAGTGGATACGATGGACTCCTCAATCCTGCAGCAGCAGAGAACTTAAGATTACTTAAAGCGGGCTATAGAGCTTCTAACGATTCTAATATTCAAAAGGTAATGGAGATACAAGGACTTGCTTTAAGAAATGATGCTTGTAGTTATTTAGCAGGTGGTTGTCAAGATGGAGCCGCAAGTATTACTTTTAGAAGTAAAGACTCATTAACAATAACAGCTTATAATAAGAATGGTGATTCTCAGTTAATTGATGTAATGAAAAACTCAGAAGGTGACATTGTCTATAGAACATTAATTCTAACTGCAGGGATAAACCCAAATAATTGGAATTATATTGGAGATGTAGATGGCTATCTGAGAGATAGAGGATATACAATTGAATACCCAGGTAAGCTTTCATGGGATAACACGGTTAAAGCAAAAGTTCTAAATGGAAGAGGCAATAAGATTGGTGAAGTTCACATTCTTCAACCGATGTATGAAGGACGAACCGGTAGATCACCTAAAATAGGAACTTATTTAAAGCACTTCCACTACGATAGTAACAAAAGAATGCATCATTATGGGGAATAATATTCGAGTCGGAGGTACGTTTATTTGGATAATGTATTATTTTATCTAGAAGACATTTATGATGAGAGGCTTACTAATCAGTCATTATATAATATTATTAATTACTTTACTTGTAACAATAGCTTTCTCATTATGCCATTTGATAATTTTTCTTCAAATCTTTGTGGTCTACAAAATAGAGTGATTTTCGAAACTGATGAAGCTGTTTACCCTTTTGAGGAAAAACGTCGTGATCGACAAACTAAGTGGTGTGAAGTTACATCATTTTCAGAATTTGATTTGTTACTCAAAAATGATATCCTTTTTGAGTGTTTAATTCATCCTAAAAAAGGAAACTTTACTGATTATTCGTTTGCACTTTATGTTCAGGAAAATATGGATGGCTATTCTTTGGTAGTTTGCGAAAAAAACATAGGGGAATTTGAAAGGATGGTATTACCCAAAATTATGAAGGAATTTTCAAATATTCTTACTTGGGGAAAAGAATAAAAATTTATTCGACGAAGGCGATTATCCTTCATTTGTGAGACAGGGGTCAAAACACCTTGCAAGTTGATTGTATTTTTCGAAAGTATTTGTATTCTGGGCGACGTTGCTAGAATAGTTCCAGAGAAAAAACGTATTGATAAAATCGAAAAGGTAGACATATAGAAATTGTTGAGAAGTATCTCATTAGATGAGGATTTTGAAAAGTTCTGGTTAAATGATTTTGATAAGTAAGGTGTATGATGAAATTAAGGCCTTGTTGGGATTTTTAGTCCCTTCAAGGTCTTTTCTTTGACCCTACCCAGTGTCGAATGAATCGGGCGGCTAGATTGAATCAAATATAATCCTCATCACCCCTGTATGATATTTATCCAATATGGTGTGCGCACGTATGAATAATATCCCCTTTAGGAAAATCATCCATTGTTATAACTCCAAAATCATCAGATACCATCGTGTTTTGATGCAAATACATTACCTTCGCTTTCTCACGGTTTAACCGAAATAAATTGAAAATGCAATAAAAATTGCAACGAACAGCCCTTCTAAGTTGATAGGAGGCCAGTAAGGGAATTCGATTTTCGAAATAACATATATAACTGGTGCAATATGGGGATACGTAATAGAGTAGCAATAGTATCTTGCGAGGTTGAATTAGAAAGGTGAGAAAAAGAATGAATTGGCTAGCACGTCAGAAGAAACGCATCATTTTGTTGATGTGTGTAAACTTATGTATCTGCTATATGGTGTTACAGAGTGGAGTCATCCAAGCTTCTGCTGCAAATGTTGAAAGTAAGTATTCATATGATGGGGCTGGACGGTTAAATGATGCTCAATCCACTGCTGGACAAAGTATAGACTACGTATACGATAACAACGGGAACATAACGCATAAGCTTTCTACTCTCCATTTTAGTGGGGGTGATCAGAGCTTGATGCAAAATTTGGCGGTAAATCAAACATCGGGGGCTAAAAATACGGTAGAGTTCTGGATGAAATGGGATGGTACTAATTCCGTCATGCCTTTTTCATGGAATACCCATTATGCACTTTGGTTTGCGGACGGATATTTTGGATTTAATACGGGCGAAAGCAATATCATTGGTATACCATCGGATCAGTTAAAAGACAAATGGGTGCATGTAGCTGCGACCTTCTATAACGGAGTGCCAAATGCGACAGATAATGAATTGTGTATTAATGGCGTAAAGCAGAACATAACAGCGGTTAAGGGGAAGACGACGTATTCAGTTGCGGCAACTCCATCGGCGTTCATATCAGGAAACAGCGATAAGAGCCTATACCGATTTGCTGGTAAGCTTGGTGAGATGAGAATTTGGAATTATAGGCTTTTACCATCTGAAGTGCAGGCTAACATGTATAAGGTGATTTCAGGCAAGGAATCCGGGTTGATTGAGACTTGGGAAGCTCAATCTTGGTCTCAAAATAAATGACAGCATCTTCAGGGAATAGCGCGCCCTAATACTTGATTACATATTAATGGTCGGGGCATGTATTCTTTGTATACTGTTTTTTACGTAATTCTTCCGATTTTTACGTAGGCAGCTAGTCCGATAATCTAATAGGAAGATGGCTCGTTTACTATCTTGGCTGTCCTATAGAGTTGAGTAGAAGTTTAATTAATTACAAACAAGGATGGTAATTATCAATGCAACGTCATATTCACTTGAGTGTAAAATGTATTGTTTGTGCTTGTTTGTTGTTCGTGCTGGCCTCGCTAATGCAGTATTCAGCAGATGCCAAAGAGTCTTCTAAACTCGAAATTGAGTTAGGTTCAACGAATGATAAGGCAAGGAAATGGGGCATGTTTTCTCCGAATATTGGACATCGTATCGGTAAAGCACAAGGAGATGATTGGATAGCTATACCTCCAGAAGATAAGCCAGGATTTTTAGTTTTTGGACCTTATGTAGATAATCTCGATATAGGAGAATGGACTGCAACGTGGTCGCTGAAGGTGCCTAGTAGTTTAAATGCCCCCTCTAAAATTGCTCGCTTGGAAGTTTATGATCCGGATTCTAATGAGATATTGGCTTTTCAAGAGCTAGCAAGCTTTCAATTTTCGAAACCTCATAGCTATCAGGATTTTTATTTGAAGTTTATGAAAACAAAACCAAAACAACGATTGGAATTTAGGGTTTTCTGGCACGGGGAGACTACGTTACAAGTGAATCAAGTGACAGTCCATCAAGCGGCAAAGTTGAATTTGGTGAAATCATGGAAGATGTCTGATCCTGCACTTGGCCATAGAATTGGCAGAGCAGATGGAGAGGGATGGTCAGCCAATATACAGCAGGATAAGGAAGGTTTTTTAAGCTTTGGACCTTATGTGAAGAATCTCCCGCTAGGAGCATGGAAGGTAAGCTTCCCATTGATAATCGATAATAACTCTGCTGATAATGAGAAAATAACTCGCTTGGAAGTCTATGATCCCGATGCAGATGAGATTTTATCGTCACGTGAAGTAACGAGGCAGCAATTCCTTTATTCTAATGTAACGCAGTATTTCGAGCTTCCTTTTGACAATGTATCACCGGATCGCCGATTAGAGTTCAGGATTTATTGGCACGGCTTAGCCAAGGTTACGGCCAAAGACATATCCATAGGCAAATCTACAAATATAATCTATAAGAAAACATGGAGTTTATCAGACCCTATGATTGGTCACAGAACGGGGAGATTAGATGAAGAGGGCTGGTCAGCGAATACAAAGCAAGACAACGAAGGTTTTTTGACTTTTGGGCCCTACGTGAAAGATGTATCTATAGGATCATGGGAAATCAGTTGGCCATTAATGATCGACAATCGTTCGGCAGATCACGCAAAAATAGTTCGTTTAGAGGTGTTCGATGTTGATGCCGATGAGATCCTATCCTTCCGTGAGATCGGACGGCAAGAATTTGAGCGTCCGTATGAATATAAAAGTTTTAATTTGAGATTCGTCCACGTAAACCCGAGTCACCGATTGGAGTTCCGCACCTATTGGTATGGAAATGCATTTATCAAAATGAAGAACCTTCAAATGAAGGGGACGTATCCAAGTTCATTTGGGAAAGTGTGGAATATGTCTGATCCGGCAATGGGGCATAGAACAGGAAAGCTTATTGAGGATGCATGGGTTGTGGAGCCTCAACAGGATCAACTAGGACATATGAGTTTTGGACCATATGAAAAAGGTATGGAAATCGGGACGTGGGTAAGCACTTGGTCGATGAAATTAAAGAATAGCAGTGAGAGCAAGGATCCTGTTCTAAGATTAGATATATACGATGCTGATACAGGAGAGATTATTCAGCAAAAAGATGTATATCAAGAGCAGTTTATTATCAATCATTTTCAAGATTTGAATATTCAATTCCAGAATGAACATCCGGGGCACGCACTGGAATTCAGAGTTTACTGGTACGGAAAACATGCTGTTGAATTGAAAAGCATAAGAGTAAACAAGACAAGGGTTTTAGATGAATACGTGTATGATAAGAATGGTCGATTGATACATTGGAATGGGGTTAATGGCAGACATAAGTACTATCGTTACGATAAGAATGGGAATATGTTAAGTGTTATTGATATGGAATAATGCGGATGGGAGACTCCAGTGTATTTGATGAACAGAACAACTAAATTGTAGGAATAAAGAAGGCTCATGAACTCATGGGCCTTCTTACTCGTGACAGGCGCGACCATCTTGAAAGTGTATATAGTTAGTACGCATAGCCTTTGTAAATTTTAATATGACTATTGGAAAGAGTCGAGTCAAATGCGTTCCATATTCCCTTTATATCGTGGGAAATAATAACTGTTAAATAGATCCTATAGGAAATATACTAAATACTTAGGCTAAATAAGGGGGAAATGTTGTGAAGCTAGCTTTTAAAAGTTATTTAATGGGTATAGTGACGATATTGTTAAGTTTCTTTCTGATTTCAAGCACCGCTAGTGCTAGTCTCACAGAGAAAGTGCTTGTGACTCAAGAAAACTTTGAACGAGGTACGTATGAAAGTACAGAAGTTGCAATGGCTTTGGGGACTGTTGCTAATCAGGTAAACAGTAGTTCATATTCTAATATGGTTGACATAAATGGTGATTTCGAGAGGGATTCCAACCATAATCAGTTGCCTGATTTTTGGGAAGTTGTTTGGTGAAACGGGGAGAGTTCGAATTCGTACGCAATCTTAGCTCCGTACGAACCAGTAGAGGGGAAACTTCATTACCGGTTATACAATGGTGACAACGATGCACAATCTTATCAGTATGTGCTATCTGATCAGATTCCTGTTAGGGGTGGATCAGCTTATACAATTAAAGCATTTCTAAGATATACTTTGCCAGTGGGACGAGTTGAGATGAGTATTATCCAAGCAGACGCACAAGGGAATAACGCAGGAGAAATTCATAACGTATATGGAAAAGGGATTTGGAATTGGAAGGCACATTATACTAGGTTTGTTGTTCAGCCGAATGTTGCATCCATTCGCATCCGGTTTGCGGTGGGTGGGGAAGTTGGGGCTTATTTGGACATGGATCAAGTAAGGCTACGACTACTTAACACTCAAGGAAATCTTAATCTTGTTCATTATGAATATAATCAAAGTAATGAAGTAAAGCGAATCATCTATCCAAATGGAAAGATTGTTGAAATAGAGTATGACGCCAATGGCAATCAAGTACAGAGAAAGATAGTGAAAGAATAGTTACATAATATACTGCTTAAATATAACGTGAGTTGTCGATAAAAAGATAAAAGAGTCATTAAATATCCATTTTTTTACAAATTAATGCTAATAAATAATAAATGTGCAGTAGGGAAAATAATGCTATTATATGAATCTATGAAAATTGACACTTAAGTTCAGGTTTAAAACGGCTTCACTCCCGTTTGGCAGGCGAAGCTGGATTATAACAATGACTATCCATTATGATACTGAAGCATGTGTGACGATATATTCATACGATGTCGGCAACAAAATGAAACAATAACATCTCCAGATGGTAGACTCATTTATCATTACTATGATGCAAATGGCAACTTAATTAGGCGTGAGTAGGGAAAGTGAATGATGTAATCTCTATTCATCTAATTGAGGTGTTTTTTGATAC
>NZ_JMDX01000237.1:0-8450 GCF_000935845.1 Paenibacillus sp. E194 | reverse complement strand
GCCGGACCGTCGAAGTAGGTAGGTTCTGCACCCGCACTTCCTGAGGCCACCATGCCAGTAATTAGTTCCTGATTGAAGCCGCGCATTCGGATCATTCCAACATGGCCCTGAATCCGGAATTCTCGTTCAATGTACGCAATGAGTTCTAGTTCTGTCATTCCCGGCTGGATGTAATCTGCAGCATCATCAAGCACCTTATGTGCAGCAGCTGCGGCAACCCGAATGCGATCCAGTTCATAAGAAGACTTAATCATTCTCAATTCCCGGAATAGGATCGATCCGTCTGTCCAATTCGCATCTGGAATGACCGTCTTCAATCTCTCATACTGCTGAACTGGTAGAACATCGAACTCCGTAGCAATGACGACAGCTTCCTCACCTTGAAACAGCTCTGCATAGTATGAGCGAATCGTCTCACCAAGCTGACGGAATGAACCGATCGGAGCAACGCGAATGATCGATTCTTTCTGCGCACGCTGATAGCTGCGTTTCACCAAATAGACAGGTTCGCCGCATCTCGGTACAAGCACATAGCCGGTCTGCATGGAGCCAGTTACATAATATATATCCACGTTGTGTGTAACTAAGTACAAATCGATACCAGCAAGCTCCATCTTCTGCTGCAGGCGAGCGACTCGATTGCGATGCTCTTGGATAGTTACTGCATCTATTCGCTGTTCGGAATGCATCAATTGACTCCTCCTCGTATTAGGAAATGATAATATCTGCCGTTTTTTTGCACTTGTATCTATTATGTAAAAAAGGGACTGCCATACATAGTAGTAGGCAGTCCCATCGTTGCTGTATGCTTTCCTGATCATATCACGAACGAGGAATAGCTAGCAAAATGGATCTATGGATATTGGATAAAGTGAGCATCAAAAAGCGCTCGGTCTCCCTGTTCATCCGGAATCAGGAGTGCCAAGCGCTTATGTACTGCGAAATCGTATTAGACAAATGGATTGTGCTTCTTCTCGTATCCAATTGTTGTAGTCGGACCATGTCCGGGATATACCGTAACTTCGTCGCTTAGTGTGAACAGCTTCTTATGAATAGAGTTCAGCAGTGTCTTCATGCTGCCGTCTCTCAAGTCTGTTCTCCCCACACTTTCCCGGAAAAGAACATCACCTGCGAACAAGTGCTTATCATGCAGGAAGCTCACACTGCCCGGCGAATGACCAGGTGTATGCATGACGTAGAAGGAATAACCGATCAGCTCCAGTGTATCCCCATCTTGCAGCAAATGTTCCGCTGGCTTCATGGACATTGCCGGAGACATTTGCGGCCACATGGTCGAGCCATTAAGTTCCGGTGTTGTCAGCCATTCCGCCTCAAGCTCATGAATGTATACTGGGCACGGATGTGCCTTACGCACAAGATCCACACCACCAATGTGATCGAAATGCGCATGTGTCAACAATATTGCCTTAACGCTTAGTCCATCGAGCGCTTGCAGCAACCGATCTGGATTCATGCCCGGATCAATGACAACCGCTTCTTTCGTATCTTCATTTGTCAATAGATAAGCGTTTGTTTGGACAGGACCTAAATTGAAACTTTGAATCGTAAACAATGTCTTGTCAGCTCCTTGCTATATTAAAAGCCCGACAGCAGGTCTCTCAATTCAGACGTAATTCGAGCATGATAGCCCGTTCCCTCGCCGTATTGTTCGAGAATACGCTGTCTGACTACTTTCAAATTATCTTGATAATCCGGAGCTTCACGATCCGGGTTCTCTTCCTTGAATCGGACCATATGTGCCTGCACGTCACTCGGACGAGGTCCCCATTGACCGAGAACATAACCGCCCGTATCAGCGAAGATGACGATTGGAACGGAGCGGCCGCCCATCGTCAGGAATTGATCCATAACCTCAGGGAACTGTTCCATAATTAGGACTTCTGTGTCAATGCTCGCTGCTTCCATAGCGCGGAACACAACAGGCACATTACGTACCGCATCTCCACACCAATCTGCGGCCAAGATTAGGCAGCGGATATCGTCCCGATATTGAAGCGATTCGAAAAACTCCTTCTCTTCTTCACTGGACCAAGCAAATTGATCATACCAGGAAATGAAGGCTTCCTTGTTCTTCTGCATGGAGTCGATAAATGCTTGTGGTGAAATTCCTCGGCCTATCACATTCGCTACATGTTTGCTCATTTCGGGTTCCCCTCTCTTCGCTTGGATTTCATATATTTGATAACAAAATATAGGGTAAGGCCAGCAAGTGCAACCAAAATAAATGGCTGAACATAAGGTGCCGCCTTCTCATTAATATGTTCCCACTGATCTCCAAGCGCGTACCCCAAATAAACAAATAGGATGGTCCATGGGATTACAGCCAGCGTTGTCAGAAGCGTAAATTTTCCTACCGGCATCTTGGATATTCCTGCTGGTATGGAAATCGCGTGACGGACAACCGGAACGAATCGTGCAGAAAAGATTACGCCTGTTCCATACTTCTGGAACCACTCTTCCGACTTCTCAATATGGTGCTTGCGTATCAGGATGTACTTCCCGAACTTCTCCAAGAAGGGTCGCCCGCCATATCTGCCGATTGCATATACGATGAGTTGCGCAAAGACACCACCAATTGTGCCGAAAATAATCGCAGCGATAAAACTGACCTTGCCAATCGATACTAAATATCCGCCGTAGGCTAACACGATTTCACTCGGAATGACTTCAATCATGAGCCCCAGCATTATTCCCCATTCCCCAAGCTGCTGCACCCAATGAAGCAGCATATTGATCATATCATGTATCCATGCCATAGCTCGTCTCTCTCCCTTTTTAATTCCCAGCTTATTCTAACATATGGATCGCCATGACTCCAATCATGACTTTGGCTTGTTCGATCTTGATGCCTACTTACCCCTAGGATAACACAAGTCATGCGCTACCCTGGCCATGCATACACATGGACTAAGCACAAGCTTGTACCTTATTTCATGATTTCATGATCATCTTCTCTAGTAATGGCTGCCTGCAAATGAAATGTTATAAGCAAGCACTAATAAGTGATACTCAATTGGACAAAGGAGGTTTCACAATTTGACACGTTTTTGGATCGTTTCTCGCAAACAATTGCGAATTGGTGCAATCGTCTTCTCCGCCATATTAGTAGCTGCAGCGTTCTGGCGCTATGAAACCGTGCGGTCGGAACGGGCAGTTGAGGCAACACCTCAATCGACTCGAATTCTCCACATGGTAACAGGAGAGGTTAAGTCCAAACTGGATAATGGGAAAGAAATCGAAGTGTATCAATTTATTCCGGGTACCGTTCACGCCAAAGCTGGTGAGCGAGTAGAGCTTCGTATTCGCGGAATTAACGGAAAAAAGCATGATTTCGAAATCGAGAGCATGAATGTAAAAGGCAGCATCGAGAAAGACAAAGAAACCGTCATCACCTTTACTGCCAAAGAAGGCATTCATCGCATCGTCTGCTTAACCCATCCGGATATGCAGCATGAAGGCCCTATGGTAGGGTATATCGTAATCGATTCGAAATAGCGCGTGGCCACAAGGAACCTGGGTAGGATGCCTGCATATGATGAACATATATGCAGGAAAGGAGTCGTCATCCATTGAAAGCCCCGAAGGAGCCTCATACAAGGCCTCTCCCCACAGCCAGAAGAATTCGCCGTGCTTGCAACAATGAGTTGTATCGAACCATTAAGCGGATGAACGTCTGGATTCCCGAAGATCTCGTCAAACAAGGAGAAGAACTGTACTATCGCAAAGTGATTGAGAACTTGATCTGGATTCACGAGAACGGTGCCAACCGCAAGAAGCTGTCCGATTGGTGGGACGAGACCGTCTGCGAAGAGCTTGCCGCACTGTGGAATGTAGATCAAGCGAAATTATCCTCCAGTTTCCGGCAAGCATTCGGAGGCTAACTGCTATAATCGCTCATGCAGGCTGTCGGGTTACCATCCGTTCAGCCTATTTCTAATGTCCAGCAACCTACGGAGCACTCATAGACGCACCAATCGGATTCGAGTTATGATGTTAGAAAATGGACGCTAAGGAGGACCTCATCTTGAAAAATATCGTATGTGCACTAGCTTTGCCGCCAGAATTTCTAGAGGGCATTCGCCTCGCTGCTCCCGAATACAATGTCATTGCTGGACGAGCTAAGGAGCTCGATCGAGACGTATTCCGACAAGCTGAAGTTATTTTCGGTTGGTCGCCTGCTATCATCGAGGGATGCCTCCATGATGATTCCCCGCTTCGCTGGATACAGCTGTGGACGGCTGGTGCCGATTATATTCCGATGGATACACTCCGCAAGCACGATGTAATGTTGACTACGGCGGGGGGGTGCATCCCGTCCCGATGATGGAGACGGTATTCGCGATGCTGCTCGGCTTCACTCGCAATCTGCCACAAGCGATTCGCAACCAAGATCGACACCTATGGGACAGTAAAGGGAATTATACGGAACTGCAGGGCAAGACCATGGGGATTATCGGCATCGGGCAAATCGGGGCTGAGGTTGCACGAATTGCCAAAGCGTTCGGGATGCGTGTTCTAGGCGTACGCCGCTCCGTTCAACCGACTGATTATGTCGACGGCTTGTTCACATTCGATCAGCTGAATGAAGTTCTATCTGAATGCGACGTAGTCGTCAACATACTGCCAAAGACATCTCAGACAATAAACTTATATGATGAAAATAGGTTTGCCGCCATGAAGCAAGGGTCACTGTTTATCAACGTTGGACGCGGTGCATCGGTGAAGACGGATGCTCTTATCGGTGCCTTGAACAGCGGCCACCTCGCGGGCGCTGGCCTCGATGTGTTCGACATCGAACCATTGCCAGAGGATCATCCGTTATGGTCCATGGACAATGTCATCATGTCTCCTCATATTGGAGGCAATACCGATCAATTGAAGGAACGAGCTACGAAGCTGTTTATCGAAAATCTCAAGGCCTATATCGAACAGGGACGTCCTGCTCTCAGCATTGTCGATTACGACAAGGAATACTGAGAATGCTGATTATGGTGGTCAGGCTTGAGTTTGAACCTCGTGATTATTCTGTCTGCTTTCAGGCTGAGAAAATCAACCTGCTTGCGAAAGAATACGCGCTGCTCGAATTTCTGTACCGAAATCGCGGCAAGGTCTTTAGCCGGGAGCAGCTGCTGGATCAGGTATGGCCGATGGAATATCCGGGCGAACGAACGGTAGACGATCATGTGTACCGGCTCCGAAAAAGAATGAAACCATGGAGCGGGAAAGTTCAGCTGATCACCGTGCGGGGGCTTGGCTACAGCCTCACAATAAAAGAAACGCTGGGACTTGCGGTTCCGTCGCTGACGGACAGTGGATTGCAGAAGCAAATCGGGCAGTTGTTGGACACCTATCTCATGTTAGGGCAAAGCCAATCGATGTTAGCCCTTGTCAATCAGCAAGAGCTTCTTGGCGTGAATATCAGTCCCTCCCATCAAATGTTTCTGAGGTTTGTGCGGGCAGATCTGGACTGGTTTCTGGAAAGCAATGCGGAGAACCCAGATAAATTATATTGGTTGCTGATATTTTACTACTCTTTTTATATGGAACCGGCGAAAAGTCTGGATTACTTTGAACGGACAATAGAATCGGGTATTTTGCCGTTTGAGATGCATCGCGAGCTGAAAGTGTTAAATATCCTCGGTCTTTATGCAGATAACGGTCGTGTTGAAGAGGATCTGCAGCGAGTGCAAGAAGCTTATCGGATCATCGAAAAGGAGCAAGGTAAGCTGGATACCTTCAAGGTTCATATTGCCATGTCGGAAATGCATATTCATTTGGTCGCAGGCAGTATCCAGGAGGCGGAGCGTTGCTCTAGGAAGATCGAAGACATGCTGGCTGACGCTCCTTATTTGCGGGAAATCAGCGCCTACCATGGTTTAAGAGGGAAATTGCTGCTGCTTCAAGGCCGCCCCCAGGCAGCAGCTGCTGCATTCGAATATGGCCTTGAGGCTGGCGAAACGGCGCATAATGTACCGCTGCTCGCTCGGTTGATCATCGGTACGCTCCATTTTTTAAAAACGTCATATCACGATTCCAAACTGCTGCGATCCTTCCAGAATCGATATGATGAGTTTGAACGGGGATATAAGCTGGAGGCACATAAAAAGTCCATAGAACAGATGATTGAGCGGATTTTAGGTTCTGTCTGATAATCCCCTGATATTTCTTCGTTAAAGTGGGAGTAATTCTGATTTAACGGAGGAAATATTCATGTCTACCACATCTGTTTCAAACGGGCGCCAGGCATCTATTTGGAAGAACCGGATTTTTACTAAAATGTACTCGGCTTATGCAGTTTCATCTTTCGGCGAATGGTTCGACGTCTTTGCGATTGAGATTCTGGTGGCATACCGCTGGCATGCGGATCCGTTTATGATCGCCTTGATTCCGGTGATGATCGCTCTTCCGGGCATTCTGTTCGGATCTTTCGCCGGTGTAATCGCCGACCGTTGGAAGAAGGTCAATCTCATGCTGTTGGCCGATGCAGCCGAAACGCTGCTCACCATATTGCTGCTGTTTGTTCCCGGCATGTACTGGATGCTGCCTTTGCTTGCGTTTCGCGCCACAATGGGAGTATTCCGCGTTCCAGCGCATCAAGCGTTGACGCGCCAGGTGGTTCGGGAGGATCAACTGCTCAAAGCAACCTCGTATAATGGGCTCGTTAATCAATTTTCCAAAATCGCGGGGCCCCTGCTCGGCGCAGTGGCTTTAACGGTGATCTCCCCGCAATTATGTATTTTGGTGAATGCCATCACGCGCTTTTTCTCCTGCATATTGCTATATACAATGCGGCATATCGATGAAAATCCAAAAGCAGAGAATCGGGAGAATTCTGATGACTCGGAAAACGGCGCAGAGACCAAGATGAGCTTCGCCCAATTATGGAGGCAAGGGTGGGCATTGCTTCTGCAGCGCCGGATTCTTTTTAGTAGTTTTATCGTGAATATGATCATTATGCTGATTATTCTGATGATCGATTTCCAGTTTCCGACGTTGTATCGGGAAATTGCCCCTCATAACGAGTCTCTGCTTGGGTGGATGGTGGCTGCCACAGGAGTCGGAGCGTTTATCACCATCCTGTTGGTGAACCGTCTTGGCAAAGTAAGGTACGGACTTGGTATCGGGGGAGGAGCCGCATTAATTGGAGCTGCTTTTGGAAGTATGGGACTCTTAAGAGCGGATTCGCATGAAATATGGAGCATCGTCTTGGGACTTGTGATCGGTATTGGAAACGGGCTGTCTATCGTGACTTATAACTATGTCCTACAGAAAGAAACTCCTGAGGGTATGACAGGCCGGATCTTTGGCATTCAAAATATGTCCGCCAGCACGATGATGGTAGGTGCCCCTTTGATCGGAGGCTTACTGATTCGTGGAATGGGTGTGAGCAATGTGTTTTTCTTGCTGGGAACGGTTGTCTTCATCATTGGCGTCATATGCCTGAGTATTCAGCACGTATTATGGCCGACCAGGTTCCAATCAACGCAGCCGCAAGAAATGCGGGAGATTTCCGGGTAGTGGTCTATGCGGAGCAAGAGACTCCAGTATGGAGCTGAAAATAAGCCAACTATCCGTCCTATGGATGTCATTTTCATATTGTTTATCGTGCTGGCAACGTTGACGTACTCGCTCCAGTGAAGGTACGTACCGATGATTTCAACCGGATGCTGCGGGACGATGCTATTAATCTGATCGTACCGCCTTAGGGTGGCGATTATCTTAATTCAGCGGAAAGTTCAAATCGGCCTCTGTTCGCATTATCTGCGACGAGACCGATTTTTTTCTTGAGTTGCTCGAGATTTCGCCCCTATCGGTGTGCCCCAGCAGGCACAGCATGTTCAAAGTTCACCTTCAATTTTATGAGAAAAGTCCGGTATCCTGGTGATGTCAAATGAAGGAGACCAGCGCTCGAGGCTTGTTAACGTCCATGAACTACTGTCCCCTCGTGATCAACGAAACGATCGAGCTGTAAGCCCGCTTCGCTTCCTCCGTCATAGCGAAACGCTTGCCGTTTGCAGGATTGCGCATGAGAAGGACATGATGTGCCTCCGCTTCATATTGCCGGAACATCTTGCCTGCTGCGTTCGCATATGCAGTCGCTTGAAGGCGATCTGCACTGTAGTGCGCCGCAAGTGCCAGCTTCTCAATGGCTTCGGTCTGCAGCACGCGATCGAAGCGGTCGCTGCTAACCGCCGCCTCCCACCAAGCGGCGGTGTCATCGGCGCGGCCAAGGCGTTCACTTGCCAAGGCGAGCGCACGGTAGAGCCCCTTGCCATCGCGTTCGTAGCGCGGCCCTTCCTCCAGAAGGGCAAGCGCCTCCTGCGGAGGCAAGGTTCGGCTCACGGCGATGCGAAGCGCCGTGTTCGCAGGCGCCCAGCGCAGCGCAGCCACTTGCTGCGCTTGCGCGCGGGCCATGCCGACAGGGCCTG
>NZ_JMDX01000236.1:0-8489 GCF_000935845.1 Paenibacillus sp. E194 | reverse complement strand
TGAATCGGTGGCACGCAGTGAAGCGACTACTTCCACTGTTCGCCGGACTCGTCCTGCTCCTAAGTGCTTGCGGTCGTGCTGATATATCGGCTCTCAATCCGCAGGGGCCCATTGCAGACAAGCAGTTCGGATTAATGCAGTTGGCGATTACGATTATGACGCTAGTCGTTATTGTCGTATTCGGTATTTCCATTTATGTCGTCCTTCGCTATCGCAGACGACCGGGACAGAACGAGATTCCGAAGCAAGTCGAAGGGAACCACAAGCTTGAAGTGATTTGGACGGTCATTCCGATCATCCTCCTCATTATTTTGGCAGTTCCAACGGTGAAGTATGTATTTGCCTTCGCTGAGGACTATAGCCAAGACAAAGATGCAATTAAGGTTAAGGTAACAGGTCATCAATATTGGTGGGAATTCGAATATCCTGAGTACGGGATTACAACAGCACAAGATATGATTGTTCCGAACGGGAAAAAGATTGCGCTTGAGTTGAAGACAGCTGATGTCCTTCACTCCTTCTGGCTTCCATCCATTGCAGGCAAGATGGATACGAACCCATCCGGCAACGTCAACAAGATGTACATTGAGACGTATGTGGAAGGCGTGTATCGAGGGAAGTGCGCTGAGCTATGCGGTTACTCCCACGCATTTATGGAATTTAAGGTAAAGGCAGTCAGTGAAGCTACATTCACGACTTGGGTGAATGAGATGAAGGCCGAACCAAAACCGTTCGAAGGTGACACACAAGTTGCAGAGAGCTTCAAGCAGAATTGCTTGTCCTGCCACGCTATCGATAATAAGCCGTCCATGGGGCCTAACTTGAAGGGGTTTGGCAGCCGTGAAGCAGTTGCTGGTATTATGCTTAACCGTGAAACTGCTGATGAGCCATTGGATCAGAAGAAGGTTGAGGAGCAACTTCGTCAATGGATTCAGGATCCAGAGAAGGTGAAGCCTGGCAATAAGATGCCAGCATTCAAAGATAAGTTGTCTGAGCAAGAACTCGATGGCATCGTGAAGTACTTGGCAGAATACAAGCTAGATTCCTTGAAAGCAATCAATAAGCAGTAGATTTCAGCATCTTCTAGGGGAGGTAACGACCTTGGCTCACACGGTGAAGCGACATCGCGGCCTGATGGATTGGCTGACGACGGTCGACCATAAGAAGATCGGCATTCTGTACCTTATCGCCGGGGCTCTTTTCTTCGGTATTGGCGGTATTGAAGCCATCTTAATCCGGATACAATTGATTCAGCCTATGAATGATTTCGTAGACGCAAAAACTTTTAATGAATTGATTACCATGCACGGCACAACGATGATTTTCCTCGGCGTAATGCCGATTATCTTTGCACTTATGAATGCCATTATCCCTCTGCAGATCGGGGCTCGTGACGTTGCGTTCCCGTTCTTGAACGCACTTGGCTTCTGGACATTCTTCTTCGGCGGCTTGCTGCTGAACTTGAGCTGGCTGATGGGCGGTGTGCCTGATGCAGGCTGGACATCTTACGTACCGTTATCCAATACAGATTATAGCCCGACGCACGGTGTAGATTTCTACACCATCGGCTTGCAGATTTCTGGTTTGGGTACACTCATCGGGGGCATTAACTTCTTGGCAACGATTATTAACATGCGCGCGCCGGGAATGTCCTTCATGCGCATGCCGATGTTCACTTGGGCGTCCTTCATTACGTCCGCATTGATTCTATTTGCCTTCCCTGCCGTAACGGTAGGCTTGATCTTATTGATGTTCGACCGCTTGTTTGGCGGGAACTTCTTCTATGTACCGAATGGGGGAAGTGTGGTGCTCTGGCAGCACATCTTCTGGATCTTCGGTCACCCGGAAGTGTACATTCTAATTTTGCCGGCGTTCGGGATTATCTCGGACGTTATCAGTACGTTCTCTCGCAAGCGTCTATTCGGATACAGCTCCATGGTATTCGCAACAATCTTGATCGGGTTCTTGGGCTTCATGGTATGGGCTCACCATATGTTCGCAACTGGTCTTGGGCCAGTAGCGAATGCGTTGTTCTCGATTGCGACGATGCTTATCGCAGTGCCAACCGGAATTAAGATATTTAACTGGCTATTCACGATGTGGGGCGGTTCGATTAAGTTCACCGCGGCCAATCTGTACGCAGTAGGTTTCATTCCAACATTTGTTATGGGTGGGGTTACGGGCGTCATGCTGGCATCTGCGCCTGCTGACTTCCAGTTCCATGATACGTACTTCGTCGTAGCGCACTTCCACTACGTTATTGTTGGGGGTTTGGTGCTTGGCTTGTTCGCAGGGCTCCATTTCTGGTGGCCGAAGATGTTCGGACGCATGCTTCGTGAAGGACTAGGAAAAGCTACCTTCTGGATGTTCTGGATTGGATTCCAATTGACATTCTTCGTTCAGCATTTCCTTGGTTTGATTGGAATGCAGCGTCGGGTCTTTACGTACTTGCCGAATCAAGGCTTCGACCTCATGAACTTGGTAAGTACGATCGGGGCAATCATGATGGGTATCGGGGTTCTTATGTTCTTGTACAACATTGCAATTACATCAAGAGATCCGAAGAACTTGGGCAACGATCCTTGGGAAGATGGACGTACGCTGGAATGGACAATTCCATCTCCACCGCCAGAGTACAACTTCAAGCAAACTCCGCTTGTGCGCGGCTATGATGCTTGGTGGAAAGAGAAGATGGAGGGCAACACGGAAATGCCGGCTGCAGAGCCGATTGGTTCCATTCATATGCCATCGCCATCTATTCTCCCGTTCATGATGTCTGTTGGCTTGTTCGTGGCAGGCTTCGGCTTTATGTTCGCGAAGGATGATTTCAATAATGCACTGCTGAACGGTTTGTTCAACAATCATATCGTGGCAGGTTTCGGCCTGCTGATTACATTCGGCTGTATGTTCCTGCGTTCGATTAAGGACGACCATGGATATCATATCGAACCGGAAGAGTTGGAGCAGAAGGGGGTTAAAGCATGAGTGCACATGCACATCACGCAGAAGGCGAATGGCCACATGAGCCGGAAAAAGCAACCCTAGAAGGCCGCAATAAGGTCGTCGGCTTCTGGTTGTTCCTTGGTGGAGAGGCAGTATTATTCGGTACGCTGTTCGCAACATTCCTTGCGCTACGCAACCAAATCGGTGATGGTCCTGCCGCTTCCGAGCTGTTCAAGCTTCCAATGATTGCGGCTGCTACAATGATCTTGCTGACCAGCTCCTTGACGAGCGTGTTCGCTATTCAAGCGATGCATCGCAAAGAAGTCAAAGCCATGCTCAGCTGGCTCGCAGTAACGGTTGCATTGGGACTAGGATTCTTATGTCTAGAAATATACGAGTTCGTAGAATATGTGCATGAAGGTCACACGTTTACGACGAGTGCGTTCAGTTCATCGTTCTACACGCTGGTCGGCTTCCATGGCGCGCACGTTGCCTTTGGTGTCGTATGGATCACACTTGTTATTTTGCAAACAATGAAGAAGGGCTTGAATTTGGTTACAGCACCGAAGATTTACGTCTCCGCACTGTACTGGCACTTTATCGACGTTGTGTGGGTATTCATCTTCACAGTTGTATACCTCATGGGAAAGGTGGGTTAACCAAGTGACAACACACCAAGTAACATCTGACAACTCGAAGCGTCGACATAAGCATGAGGGCAAGCAGAAGCATATTATTGCATTCATCTTCTCTATTGTGCTTACGTTGATTGCATTTGCTACGGTAGGTTCAGCGGGTGAAGTAAACCCAACGTTCACGGTTATCATCCTTCTCGTCATGGCAGTCTTGCAGGTTGTCATTCAGATGGGGTATTGGATGCATATGAAAGATAAAGGACATATGATTCCGATCATGTTCATGATAGGCGGAGCCTTCATCGCCTTAACAGCCATTGTTATGGGTGTTTACTGGGTATGGTGGTAAGTCGTAAGTCGGATAGAGAGAAGAGGGGACGCGAGAAAGCGTCGCCTCTTTTTCCGTAATTGGGCAAAATGTGACGAAATGGTGGCGCCTCGGGTGTTGCAGGATGAGGAGGGCTGAACATTTATGTTCGGGTTGACAGAATACTTCAGTTTCTATGATGTGTGGAGTCCGTTGTTCCTTACAGCAACGGTGCTTATCAATGTGTTATATTTCGGGCTGACAGGGCCTTTTCGCAATCGATTCTCATCTTCTGAGCCGGTGCCTGCTTCGAAGAAGCTAATGTTCGTAATTGGGACAGGCTTGCTCTACCTAGCTCAAGGCGGGCCTATTAATATGATGAGTCATATGATGTTCACCTTCCATATGGCGATGATGGCATTATCGTACATCATTGTACCGCCGCTTCTATTATTAGCTATTCCGTCCTGGTTATGGCGATATCTATTGGATCGCAAGCCGTTGAAGCGTTTGAAGCTATTGACGAATCCGATTCTTAGCGCTGTCCTATTCAATACCTTGTTCTCTTTCTATCATGTACCGGCAGTGCATGATTACGTCATGACTCATTATACGGAACATATTATTTACTACATTGTATTGTTCATTGCTGCTCTGCTGATGTGGTGGCCGATCGTCGTTCCGGTGCCAGAGTGGAACTCGTTGACAGACGTGAAGAAGATGGGCTACGTTTTTTTGAATGGCGTTCTGATTACTCCTGCTTGTGCATTAATCATCTTTGCAAGCGAGCCTCTCTATGCTACGTATGTGGACAAGGAAGCCTGGGTGCAGGCAATGGGCTATTGCATATCCGGGGATCCTGTGAAGATGCTTGCCGCATTTGATGGGCCTACCTTCTTTAATTGGTTCACTCCGATTGAAGATCAACAGCTCGGAGGCATTCTAATGAAGCTGATTCAAGAAACGATGTATGGCTGTATTCTCTTCTACGTATTCGTCCACTGGTTCAGACGTGAAAGTAAAGATGATGACGATTTTGTGGACACCGCAGCAGAAGGGCAGTTGAATTCGTAAAAATGCTCTATAATGGGTAGCGTAAGCAGAAGCAGGAGAATTATTGGCTGCTTCGTTGCCGATGCATATGAGGAGGGCGTTTCATTCGTGGATCTGTACTTTATTATGCCAACTATCAGCACGACGTTCATCGTCGTCAGCGCCATATTGGTCGCTATCGGTTGGGCTCAAATTATTAAGGGCAAGCGGGAACAGCATAAGAAGACGATGCTGGCAGCGGCCGTAGCTGCGACAATCTTCTTCATTATTTATGCTTCTCGCACGGTTTTCGTTGGCAATACCGCATGGGGCGGCCCGGATGACCTTAAGGTATATTATCTAGTCTTCCTGTTGTTCCATATTGTGCTTGCAGCTGTAGCAGCCGTGTTCGGCTTAACGACACTGTATACAGGATATAAAGGTAGTTATGCGAAGCATCGCAAGCTAGGCAAGTTCACCTCTGTAATCTGGTTCATCACCGCAATTACAGGGGCAACCGTATATCTTTTGCTGTATATCTTGTATCCAGGTGGTCATACAAAGCCAGTAATAGATGCTATATTTGGTCTGTAATCATTAGTAGACGGCGATCTATGAAGAGGATTTCCACGGATCGCTGGCTTGTTCGTGAGTGTGAGATATTTTGTTTTAGAAGAAGCTCGCTCTTTCTGCATTTTAGTGCGGAGGGCGAGCTTTTTTGCGTGCTTATATTCATCGTAACAGGCTATTAACTCTGTAAATAAAGATGAGTCTGGATAGGGTAACGTTTCCCCTAATAATGGATTGACAGGAAAGGAGCAACTCATTATACTGTGTATAAAGATATATACAGTAAGCACAGTGATGGGTAACCAAGCACAGTTGATATAGCGGGCTATTGTGAATCAGTTTGATATAAAGGGGGCCTTAAAGTGACAAGACCATATAGAGAAGCGTGGATGATTGTAAAGAACGATCTTGTTCGATTCAAATGGGGCTTGTTGATGACGGTAATGTTCAGTATTTATATGGCCACGATGAGCGGTCTGCTGCTGCGAGAGTTATTTCGAGATGTCGAGCCCTTGACGAGAACTTTTAAGGGGGTTGCGGATTTTGTGTTTCTCGCAACGATCCCGAATCTGGGCTTCTATTTTTCTCGAAGATCGATGCGATATATGAAGGATGACTCGTATACGAAATGGATGCGGAAGCTGCGCATATTCCCAATCGATGCGAGGACCGTGGTTTTATCGCGCACGATGCAGATGTGTGTGGCCATGCTGATCAATATGAGCATTATTATTGTGGGGCACTACATGCTCAGTGAGACAATAAGAAGTCTTGACGGGCTCAGCATCTTATCCTATGTATTCATGCTGGCAGCGTACGCTGTAGCAGTTAATTGGTTGTATATCTCGTTTGAATTAAGCGTGAGCGGACGGTTATATATGAGATATTCATTAGTTCTGCTAGGCGTTATAACCATGGTGTCCGTCCTGATAGCGACAGCGAACGGAAGCATGTTACAGACTGTGATAGACGTAGCGCGATCGTATCCTTGGATGTGTATCGTGTTGTCCATTGTTATCATCGTCAATTCGATGGTGATCGGAATGAATCGATTGCGTAATATTGTTTTGAAGCGAGATTGGATGTGAAGAAGAACAGTACGAATCAGGAGGTGATGAGGAGCGGTGTTTATACCGATTCAAATTAATACGAACAGTTCTGAACCGTTGTATGCCCAAATTAAACACCAGCTTCGTGCACTCATCCTGAGCGGACAGGTAGAAGAGGGAACGCTGCTTCCGTCCATACGTGAATTCGCAAATCAGCTCCAATGCAGTGTGATTACAGTCAGAAGGGTGTATCAAGACTTGGAGAACGAAGGGATGCTGCGGACGAAGCAGGGTACGGGGACATTTGTGACACCGGTTCAAGCGGCAGATCGCGACAGGTATCGCAAAGAAGCGATCGAGCAGGCACTTGAGCAAGCCGTAGAAGCTGCAATGCATGTGGATGTATCAACTGAAGAACTCATGCAGATGCTTCAGGAGATCATCCAGCGTAAGCACAGCGGGAGCTAGTATTTGGTGCGTACAAGGGGGAGAAGCATTGGACAATCAACATGTAATTGAGATGAAACAGGTAGTGAAGCAGCGTGACAACTTCCGCATAGGCCCGTTAAATATATGCATACCACAAGGCTGTGTCACCGCCATCATAGGTACGAATGGGTCTGGCAAGACGACGATGCTTGGAATGTGCCTGGGACTTGTTCATCCTGATGAAGGTAAGGTAACTGTGCTGCAGGAGGAGACAGAGCCAGAGCTAAGCACACTTGTGAAGGCGCGAATAGGCTACGTAGCGGAGAACTCTGATTCGGAGGAGGACGATATGACGGCGGAGCAAATCGTATCCTTTGTTTCACAGTGGTATCCTTCATGGGATTGGCAGCTCTACCACCAGCTTATGGCGAAGTATGAGCTGCCGCCGAAGCAGAAGCTGAGTAAGCTGTCGAAGGGAATGCGCCGCAAGCTGGATTTGATCGTTGCGATATGTCCGCAGCCAGAGCTGCTGCTGCTTGATGAACCGTCCTCCGGGTTCGATCCACTATCTTGGCGCATGATGATCAATGATTTGCATTCGTATTTAAAGGATGGGAAGCGGACCGTCTTAATCGCGACACATATCGTAGATGAGGTAAAGCGGTTGGCTGATTATATTCTGGTCATGCATAAGGGCAAGGTGCTTCATTTTACGGAAAAGGACGCCCTGTTCGATGCGTGGAAGGTGTTTGTCGTGGATGGCGAGGCAGCGGATTACGAAGGTGCACCAGGTCTGATGAAGGCTATGCAGGAGCGCTTCGGGGTAAGACTTATTGCGCATAATGCTACCGGTTTGGAGCGTTTTTTGCACGATGAAGGGATTGAGGTTGTTCAGACTCATGCATTGGAGCTGGATGACATATTAGCTTATATGATTGAGATGCATATTGAGGGGAGCGTATACGCGCAATGAATCCATTACAGTTGCAGCAAGTCGTGAAGCAGTACGGTGACAAGACAGCCGTGAATGGTCTTAACTTTAAGGTAGAAGAAGGGGAAATCTACGGATTGCTTGGTGCGAATGGTGCGGGCAAGACGACGACAATGCGGATGGTTCTTGGTCTTATTTATCCAGATGGCGGATCTATTACGTATCATGGGAAGCCGTATCATGAAGGGCTGACTCGTATTCTCGGGTATTTGCCGGAGGAACGGGGAATGTACCCGAAGGTGAAGATTAGCGAGCAGGTAACGTACTTGGCGCAGCTGCGCGGGATGAAGCGTGCGGAAGCAGACAAGAACCTAAAGTATTGGCTGGAACGGTTCAATGTACCGGAAAACTACAACAAGAAAATTGAGGAGCTGTCTAAGGGGAATCAGCAGAAAATCGGCTTCATTGCAGCTATTGTTCACAAGCCGAAGCTGCTCATCTTGGACGAAGCGTTCAGCGGCTTGGATCCCGTTAACGTCGAATTGTTGAAGGAGACGGTTAAGGAGCTGCGCGATCAAGGCACGAGCATTCTT
>NZ_JMDX01000235.1:0-8521 GCF_000935845.1 Paenibacillus sp. E194 | reverse complement strand
CCTGACCAAATGATGTACCGGACAGGGGATACGTGCCGCTGGCTGCCGGACGGCAACCTTGAGTATGGAGGGCGTCGCGATCAGCAGGTGAAAATCCGCGGCTACCGGATGGAACTGGGCGAGATCGAAGCCTGCTTGCAGCAGCAGTCGTCGGTGAAGGAAGGAGTCGTTGTTGCCCGGGAGGATGGACAGGGGGACGCATACTTATGCGCCTACGTAGTAGCGGAAGGCGAACTGGACGCGGCGGAGCTGCGCCGCTGTATGGGGCAGCACCTGCCGGGCTACATGATTCCATCGTTCTTCGTGCCGCTGGATGAGCTGCCGCTGACGCCGAACGGAAAGCTGGATCGGCGCGGACTGCCGTCGCCAGAAGGACAAGCGGTCAGCGGTGTGGAGTATGTGGCGCCGCGGACGGAGCTGGAAGCGAGACTATGCGAGCTGTGGCAGCGTGTGCTTGGCGTAGAACGGGTCGGGGTGAAGGACAATTTCTTCGACCGGGGAGGCCATTCCTTGAAAGCGACGACGCTGGTGGCGCAGATGCACAAGGAACTGAACGTGAATGTGCCGCTGCGGACGATCTTCCAAACCTCGACGCTGGAGGAATTGGCGCAGACGGTTGCCGGGATGGAGCAGCAGCTGTACGCTGCGATCGAGTCGGTGGAGAAACGGGACTATTACCCGCTATCCTCGGCACAGAAGCGGATGTACATTCTGAATCAATTGGGCGGCGCAGAGCTTAGCTACAACATGCCAGGAGCGTACATGCTAGAGGGATCACTTGATGTGGGGCGTATGGAGCAAGCGTTTCGCCAGTTAATTGTCCGGCATGAATCTCTGCGGACTTCGTTTGCGATAGTTGCCGGAGAACCGGTACAGCGCGTGTATGAACGAGTTCCATTTACATTGGAAATGGAGCGTCTGCCGGAGTCGGACAGCTTATCAGAAGCGATGGCAGAGGAACAGATCGCCCGCCGGGTGAAAGCATTCGTGCGGCCGTTCAATCTCGAACAAGCGCCGTTGATGCGTGTGGGACTTATTGGAGTGACGGAAGGACGTCATGTTCTCTTGTTCGACATGCATCATATTATTTCTGATGGCGTGTCGATGGATATATTGGTACAAGAGTTTACTCGTTTGTATGATGGGGAGAGTCTGCCGGAACTACGGATTCAATATAAGGATTATGCGGTGTGGCAGCAGAAATTGTCTCAAAGCGAAGCGATGCAGCATCAGGAAGCATTCTGGCTGAACACATTTGCGGGTGACATTCCAGTGCTTGAACTGCCAACAGACTATGCGCGTTCGGCGGTAAAAAGCTTTGAAGGGGATGCCATATATTTTGATATCGCTCCAGCGGTAACCGTTGGTTTGCAGCAGATTGCCGCGAAGACGGGAGCTACGATGTATATGGTGCTGTTGGCTGCATATACGACATTGTTGGCCAGGTATACGGGCCAAGAGGACATTGTGGTAGGCACGCCGATCGCCGGCCGTCCGCATGCGGACTTGGAGCCACTCATTGGGGTCTTTATCGGCACATTGGCACTGCGCAACTTTCCAGATGGCTCGCAGACTTTTACGGCATTCGTACGTGACGTGAAGGAACGTACGTTGCAGGCATTTGAGAATCAGGACTACCCGTTTGAAGAGCTGATAGAAAAGCTGGATGTGCGCAAGGATCTAAGCCGTAGCCCGTTGTTTGATACGATGTTCGTCATGCAAAGTGCGGAGGAATCAGAGATTGGAATTCATGAGCTGCAATTCATTCCACGAGGAACCGGACACATTGCCTCAAAATTTGATGTGAGTTTTTTTGCTGGAGAATCGGAGGCTGGACTTGTCTGCATGCTGCAGTTCTGCACTGCCCTGTTCCGCAAAGACACGATGGAGCGCATGGCCGACCATTTTGCTCAACTGCTGCAGGAAGTCGCTGCAGACCCAGAAGTACGCCTTGATGAAATCGAGATGTTCCGGGACGGTGAGCGCCAGCAGCTTTTGGTTGAATTTAATGACACCCAGCGTGGCTATCCGAAGGAGAAAACGATTCACGAGCTGATCGAAGAGCAGGCGGGTAAATCACCGGAGCGAACAGCGGTCGTATTCGGAGAGAAGCGGTTGACGTATCGGGAACTGAATGAGCGCGCCAATTGTTTGGCGAGCGTACTGCGGACGAAGGGGGTAACGGCGAATCAAATAGTCGGACTGCTTGCTGAGCCTTCGTTGGAGATGATTACGGGCATGCTCGGCATTTTGAAGGCGGGCGGCGCATACTTGCCGCTTGATCCGGAGCAGCAGAACGAAAGACGGGAGCATATGCTCGCGGACAGCGGAGTCAAACTGATTGTTACCCATCACAGTTGCGGAATCTCGATCCAACGTCCGTGCGATGTCGTGTATATCGATGATGAATGGGCAGAGACGGTGAATACGATTAGTGTGGCGGATACTCCGCTGTTTTCCGTCAGCACGTCCGAGGATCTTGTATATGTCATCTATACTTCCGGTACGACAGGAAAACCGAAGGGAGTACCGATTAAGCACCGCAGCCTCGTCAATTACGCAAGCTGGTTTGCGGATCGTATCGGATTGAGTGCCGAAGACAAGACGGTACTTGTTTCTTCGTATACGTTTGATTTGGGATATACGGGCGTGTTTTCTTCCCTGATAAGTGGGGGAGAACTGCATTTGATGGACAAGGAACAATATGTCAATCCAAAGCAATTGTGGTCGTATATCAGGGAACAAGACATCACGTACTTGAAACTGACCCCATCCTTGTTCCATGTGCTCGTTGGTAGCGAGCTTGATCGGAATGTTATCGAAGGCGAATCACTACGTTGGATTGTTCTCGGGGGCGAAGCGATCAAGGTCGAAGACGTAGAGCGCTATCGCCAGCAAAATGAACATGCGCAATTCATGAACCATTACGGTCCGACGGAAGCGACGATCGGCTGTATTGCTCAGTTGATTGATGAATCTCAATGGGAAGCCTACAAGCATCAGCCGATCATCGGCCGGCCAATTGCTAATACCGAAGTGTATGTCGTCGATAAGCAAATGCGCCTGCTGCCGATAGGCATTGCCGGCGAAATCGTAATAGGCGGAGCCGGTCTGGCGGAAGGCTATTTACACCGGCCGGAATTAACCGAGCAGAAGTTTGTCAGGACAAAGTGGTCAGAGAGCGTATTGTACCGAACCGGAGATATCGGACGCTATTTGTCCGATGGGACGATCCAACTGTTCGGGCGAAGCGATGAACAAGTAAAAATTAGGGGCTACCGAATTGAACCTGGCGAAATCGAAAGCCATCTGCTGCAGCTTCAGGGGATCACTGCAGCGGCGGTCATTGCATGGGGCGAATCAGCCGAGCCTTCGCTATGCGCTTATTACGTATCTGACATCCATTATACTGCCAGCGAGATTCGAACCTATTTAGCATCAAGCTTGCCAAGCTACATGATCCCGTCCTTCTTTGCACCGTTGAATGAAATGCCGCTTACGCCTAACGGGAAACTTAATCGCCGCGTGCTTCCGTCGCCGGAAGGTGCCATTGATACAGGCGTGGAGTATGTAGCGCCGCGGACGGCGTTGGAAACAAAGTTGACAGAGGTGTGGCAGCGGGTGCTTGGTGCGGATCGGATCGGGGTAAGAGACAACTTCTTCGATCTAGGGGGCCACTCGCTGAAAGCGGTGACGCTCGTGGCACAGATGCACAAGGAGCTGAACGTGAGCGTACCGTTGCGTACCGTATTCCAGGCGCCGACGCTGGAGGAACTGGCGAAGGTGATTGCAGGAATGGAGATGCAGCTGTACGCGTCGATCAAGCCGGCGGCGGCCCAAGAGTATTACCCGGTATCCTCGGCGCAGAAGCGTTTGTATATCCTCCATCAATTGGAGGGAGCAGAACTTAGTTACAATATGCCGGGAGTATATACGGTAGAAGGGCCATTGGATGTGAACCGGGTAGAGCAAGCGTTTGCTGAGTTGATTGCGCGTCATGAATCGCTGCGTACCTCGTTTGAAATGGTGGGTGGTAAGCCGGTACAGCGCATACATGAGCAGGTTACGTTCGTCTTGGGGTTTGAGAGCTTGCCGGAGCAAGTACGTCAAACGGAAGCGAAGGAAGCATACATTTCGCAGCGGGCGAAGGCGTTCATACGTTCATTTAATCTAGAGAAGCCACCTCTACTGCGGGTAGGACTGATGGAAGTGGAAGAGAACCGTCATCTGCTCCTGTTCGATATGCATCATATTATTTCCGACGGGGTTTCGATGAACGTGCTTGTTCAGGAATTTGCGCGTTTGTATGAAGGAGATAGTTTGCCGGAGCTGCGGATTCAGTACAAAGATTATGCGGAATGGCAGCAGTCGCTGATCCACAGCGAGTCGATGCGGAAGCAGGAAGCGTTCTGGCTGGAGACGTTTGCGGGGGACATACCGGTACTGGACATGCCGTTCGATTATGTACGTCCGGCTGTGCAAAGCTTCGAAGGGGACGATATTACCTTTGATGTTAGTTCAGAGGTGACTGCAAGCTTGCAGCGAATTGCTGCAGAGACCGGAGCGACGATGTACATGGTGCTGCTGGCGGCGTATACGGCACTGCTGTCCAAGTATACGAGACAGGAAGATATCGTCGTCGGCACGCCGATTGCGGGACGGCCGCATGCGGATCTGGAGTCACTGATCGGAATGTTCGTCGGTACGCTGGCGATGCGGAACTACCCAGAGGGGGAGCGGACGTTCACGGAGTTCGTGAGCGATGTGAAGGAGCGCGCGCTGAAAGCGTTCGAGAACCAAGACTATCCGTTCGAGGAACTGGTCGAGAAGCTGGATGTACGCAAGGATTTAAGCCGCAATCCGCTATTTGACGCGATGTTCGCCATGCACAATACGGGGTCGACGGAAGTCCGGCTCGGGGGGCTGGAATTTGCCCCTTACGGGACGGGGCCTACGGCGGCCAAGTTTGATCTGACTCTGCATGCTTTTGAAACGGATAACGATGGCAGCCTTACGTTTACGCTGCAATATCGGACGGCGTTGTTCCGCAAAGAAACGATGGAACGGATGGCGAACCACTTCACCTGTTTGCTGCAGAGTGTCGCGGATCAGCCGGAGCAGCTGCTAAGTGAGCTCTCCATTTTGCCGGAGCCGGAGCGCCAGTGTTTGATATACGGATTCAACGATACCAAAGCCGCTTATCCAGAAGCGAAGACGATTCATGGGCTGTTTGAAGAGCAGGTGGAGAAGACACCGGAACGGGTGGCTGTGGTGTTTGGGGAAGAGCGATTGACGTACCGGGAGCTGAACGAACGGGCGGATCGTATGGCGCGGGTACTGAGGCAGCAGGGCGTGCAGCCGGACGATCTTGTTGGTCTGCTGACGGAGCGCTCCCTAGACATGTTGATTGGCATTATTGGGATCTTGAAAGCTGGAGGCGCGTATGTGCCGCTCGACCCGGATTATCCGGAGGAGCGGATTCGATACATGCTGGAGGATTCCGGGACGACTCTGCTCGTGACGCAGAAGAAGCTGACCGAGCTCACCGGAATGTTCGCAGGAAAGATACTTTATGTGGAAGACGAGCTAGTAGATGAGCTGTACACGGCCAATCCGGCTAAGGTGGAGAAGGAGCCAGCGTCGAAAGCGGACTCGTGCACAGCAGCTACAAGCTCATGGTATGGCAATGAAGAGCGAAAGGCTCGGGCAGACCATTTAGCGTACGTCATTTATACGTCGGGGACGACCGGAAAGCCAAAAGGAGTATTGATCGAGCACCGTCAGGTTGTGCGGCTGCTGTTCACGGATCGGTCACGGTTTGACTTCGGGGACACGGATGTATGGACGCTGTTCCATTCGTACTGCTTCGACTTCTCCGTATGGGAGATGTACGGGGCGCTGCTGTATGGAGGCAAACTGGTCATCATCCCGAAGCAGACGGCGCAGGATCCGGCTGCCTATTTGCAAGTATTGAAGCAGGAACAGGTCACGATCGTGAATCAGACGCCGACTGCCTTCTATCATCTGGCAGACGCAGAATTGCGATGCGCGGACAAGCGGCTCAGCGTCAGAAAAGTGATCTTCGGAGGAGAAGCGCTGGAGCCATTGCAGTTGAAGCGGTTCCGCGAGAAATATCCGGAGACGCAGTTAATCAATATGTACGGCATTACGGAAACGACGGTACACGTCACATACAAAGAATTGACGGCGGACGATATCGGGCTAAGCAAGAGCAACATCGGGTCCCCGATTCCGACGTTAACGGCGTATGTGCTGGATGCGGCGCGGCAACCGGTGCCGATCGGCATCCCAGGCGAGCTGTATGTGGGCGGAGCCGGTATAGCGAGAGGGTATCTGAACCGTCCAGAGCTGACCGCCGAGCGGTTCGTGGCGAATCCATTTATTACGGGCGAGCGCGTATACCGAACTGGGGATTTGGCGCGGTGGCTGCCGGATGGGAACCTGGAATATTTGGGCCGTATCGATCATCAGGTGAAAATCCGCGGTTATCGGATCGAACTCGGGGAAATCGAGACGCAGCTGCTGAGGCACGAGCAGGTAAAGGAAACGATCGTGCTGGCTCGCAAGAGTTCCACCGGAGACCCGCATTTGTGCGCCTATGTGGTCGTGTACGGAGAACACGGAGAGCTGGATGTAGCGGAGCTGCGCCGTTACTTGGGGCAGCACTTGCCGAGCTATATGATTCCGTCATTCTTCGTGGAGCTGGAGCGGATGCCGCTGACGTCGAACGGAAAGATCGACCGTCAGGCGCTGCCGTCGCCGGAGGGACACGCGGTAACGGGCATAGAGTATGTGGCGCCGCGAACCGAGCAGGAAGCACAGTTGGCGGAGGTATGGCAGCGGGTGCTGGGCCTCGATCGAGTCGGGGCGAAGGATAATTTCTTCGACTTGGGAGGCCATTCGCTGAAAGCGACGACGCTGGTGGCGCAGATGCATAAGGAACTGAGCGTGAATGTGCCGCTGCGGTTCGTCTTCCAGTTCCCAACGCTGGAACAAATGGCGCAGGAGATTGCTGGCATGGAGCAGCAGTTGTATGCAGCGATCGAGCCCGTAGAGGCAAGAGCGTATTACCCGCTGTCCTCGGCGCAAAAGCGGATGTACATCCTGAACCAGTTGGAAGGAGCAGCATTGGGCTATAACATGCCAGGGGCATACACGATAGAAGGAGTGCTCGATGCGAACCGGCTGGAGCAGGCATTCTGCGGATTGATTGCCCGGCATGAATCGCTGCGGACATCGTTTGCCATGGTGGACGGAGAACCGGTGCAGCGCGTGCATGAGCAGCTTCCGTTTGCGATAGAAGTGGAGCGTCTGACGGACGAGAGCGACTTGCCGGAAGAGGAGGCGATCGCTCAGCGAGTGAGCGCATTCGTGCGTCCGTTCGATCTGGAACAGGGGCCGCTGCTGCGCGTAGGTCTTATCGAATTATCCCGCGAGCGACATCTGCTGCTGTTCGATATGCACCACATTATTTCGGATGGGGTATCCATGAATGTGCTGGTGCAGGAGTTTGCGCGTTTGTATGAGGGAGACAGCTTGCCGAAGCTGCGGATCCAGTACAAGGACTATGCAGTCTGGCAGCAGAAGCTGGCGCAAAGCGAGAAGATGAAGGAGCAGGAAGCGTTCTGGTTGGAGACATTTGCAGGGGAGATCCCGGTACTGGAGCTGCCGACGGACTATGCGCGCCCAGCGGTACAAAGCTTTGTGGGGGACATGGTAACCTTCGAGATCAGTCGCGATGTTACCGAAGGACTGCAGCGGATCGCGTCAGAGACGGGAGCGACGATGTACATGGTACTGTTAGCGGCGTATACGGCGCTGCTATCCAAGTATACGGGACAAGAGGATATCGTCGTCGGCACACCGATCGCGGGTAGACCGCATGCAGACTTGGACAACTTGATCGGGATGTTCGTCGGTACCTTGGCTCTGCGGAATTATCCGGCAGCGGACAAATCGTTTATGGAATTTTTGTACGACATAAAAGAAGAGACGCTCAAAGCACTTGAGAATCAAGATTATCCGTTCGAAGATCTGGTAGAAAAACTGGATGTGCAAAAAGATTTAAGTCGAAATCCGCTGTTTGATACGATGTTTGTCATGCAAAATACGGATCACGTGGAAATTCGACTCAGCGGGTCGGAACTTGCATTGTATAGTAGGGAACATGTATCAGCGAAATTTGACCTGACACTAAATGCAACGGAAACAGAACGGGAGCTTGCGTTCAATCTTCAATACCGGACATCCTTGTTCCGCAAAGACACGATGGAACGTATGGCAGCACACTTTACATGTTTGCTGAAGGCCGTAGCGGAGCAGCCGGAGCAGCGGATAGGTGAAATCTGCATACTGCCGGAGCAGGAACGCCAGCTTCTGCTGCACGGATTTAATGCTGCGGAAGCCGATTATCCACAAGCGAAAACCATCCATGAGTTGTTTGTGGAGCAGGTGCGGAGGACGCCGGAACAGGCGGCGATCGTGTTCGGAGAACACCAAA